>JALXFQ010000402.1 GCA_027067235.1 Gammaproteobacteria bacterium | reverse complement strand
CCCTGGGTGGACTGGATTTCGGCATAACTCACGTCCAGGTCGTTGTCGTGCAACGCCTTGATGATCTCGCGTGATCGCTGCGGTGAAAAGCGCCAGTCGGAGGTGAACGAAATCACCATAAACCTGGCCCTGACCGGAGAAAATGCCGCGGTCAGGCTGTTGCCGGCTTCTGCCGCCGGGTCGAAATAGTCCAGCGCCTTGGTCATCAGCAGATAGGTGTTGGCGTCAAAACGGTCGACAAACTTGTCGGCCTGATAGCGCAGATAGCTTTCGATCTGGAAATTGACATCAAAATCGTAGGTGAATTTGCCGCTTTTCAGCTCGCGGCCAAATTTGCTGCCCATGACCTGATCGGACAGATAGGTGATATGCCCCAGCATGCGCGCCAGCCGCAGACCGCGCGCGGGCACCACGCCGAAATCGTAATAGCGGCCGTCGTGAAACTCCGGATCGGTGCGGATGGCCTGCCGCGCGACTTCGTTAAAGGCGATATTCTGCGTGGTCAGCCGCGCCGTGCTGGCGATTACCACCGCGTGGCGCAGACGCTGCGGGTAGTCGATGGCCCATTGCTGCACCTGCATGCCGCCGAGGCTGCCGCCCACCACGGCGGCCCACTGGTCGATGCCGAGACGATCCGCCAGCCGCGCCTGCGACGCTACCCAGTCTTTCACCGTGACCATGGGGAAATCCGGACCGAAGGGCTTGCCGGTTGCCGGGTTGATGGAGGCTGGCCCGGTGGAGCCGGCGCAGCCGCCCAGGTTGTTCAGGCAGACTATGTGAAACCGGTCGGTATCCATGGGCTTGCCGGGGCCGATGTAGTTGTCCCACCAGCCCGGCTTTTTGTCGTCCATGCTGTGATAGCCCGCGGCGTGGTGATCCGACGACAGCGCGTGGCAGATCAGTACGGCGTTGTTTTTATCCGCGTTGAGTTCGCCATAAGTCTCGATAACCAGATCGTATTCGTCCAGCCGCGCGCCATTGACCAGCGTCAGGGGCTGGTCAAAATGCAGGCTTTGTGGTGCGACGATACCAACGGAATCGGATGCAATGGCTTCGGGCATGGAAGATAGGTTATTCTGTTGACGTGAAACCTTAAATGTACCACTTGGGACGCGTGCTTCAATCCTTTTCGGGTATGGGCAAGTCCGGCGGAAACTGGCGTATGCGGGTAATGGCAAACTGTTTGTGGCGGGATGTTTCCCCCCGCAGCAGCCTGATGTTGGATTTGGCGGTACGAAACTGTTTCGACAGAAACGTAATGATTTCCCTGTTGGCCTTGCCGTCCACCGGCGGGGCGGTGGTGCGCAGTTTGATACGGTCGTCGAAATCGCCGGCAAAAGCTGTGCGCGATGCGCGTGGCTGGACATGCAGGTTGAGGATCAGACTATCGCCATCCCAGTAAGCGGGCCCGCCCATTTACAGTAGCGCGCGTCCGGCATCCAGTATCGGCTGAATCACCAGCATGCCGAACAGTTGCAAGCCGATGAGGACGGCGATGGGCGAAAAATCAATGCCGCCCATGGGCGGGATCAGGTTGCGCGCCGGGCGCATCAGCGGCGAGCTGATGGAGAGCGCCAGCCGCACGACGGGATGGCCAGAGTGAGGGGCCACCCAGCTGGCAATGATTTCGATGAAAATGGCGACGATGAAAATGAATTTGAGGGTGTCCAGTACCTCGGCGATGGCGAGCAGCAATATGCCCAGAGCATTGCCGGCTGAGCCATTCAGCATCAGCATCAGGAAAACCTGCAGAAAGGACAACACGATGGCCAGCAGCAGCGCCGCCATGTCCAGGCCGAACAGGCCGGGGATGATCTTGCGCAGCGGTCGCAGCACCGGATTGGTGACTTTCACCACAAACTGGGAAAACGGATTGTAGAAGTCAGCCCGGGTCCACTGCAGCAAAAAACGCAGCAGCACCAGAAAAATGAAAAAATCGAAGACGATCTTGACCAGAAAGACGCCGGCATTACCAAAATATTGCATGTTTATTCGCTCAGTTCTTCTGCCAGTTCGCGGGATCGCCGGGCGGCCGCGCTGATGGCCTGTTCAATGGTTTCGGGCAGATGGCCTTGCTGCATGGCGTTCAGGGCCGCTTCCGTCGTACCGCCCGGGGAGGTGACTTTGCGCCGCAGTTCGGCCGGGCCTTCTTCGCTCAGCAAAGCCAGCTTGGCCGCGCCCAGTGCCGTTTCCAGCGTCAGCAGACGCGCCTGGCCGCTGTCCATGCCGTATTTGATGGCGGCGGATTCCATCAGCTCCATGAGATAAAAGAAATAGGCCGGGCCGCTACCGGAGATGGCGGTAACCAGATCAAGCTCCGATTCCGCATCGACCCAGACCGCCACGCCCACCGCCTGCATGATGGCCTGCGCCAGGGCTTTGCGGTCATCATCGACCAGTTCATTGGCGTACAGACCGGCCGCGCCGGCGCCCACCAGAGCCGGGGTATTGGGCATGACGCGGACGATGGCGAGACCGCCGCCGGCCCAGCGTTGCAAGTCGGATTCGCGTATACCGGCGGCAATCGACACCAGCAGGGGTCTGTGCGCCTGCAATGTTGTTTTCAGCGGCGTCAGTACAGCGCTCATGACCTGCGGCTTGACCGCCAGAATCACCACGTCGGACTGGGCTACCACATCGGCGTTGTTGTCGGTAACGGCGATGCCGAATTCCTGTTTCAGCCATTGCTGGCGATCCGGGTCGGGTTCGCCGGCAATGATGTTTTCGGCGGGCGCGCCGCCCTCCCGCAGTCCGCCGATCAGGCTGGCGGCCATATTGCCGCCGCCAATAAAGCCGATCTTGCTGTTTTCCATGTTCAGGCTTTGTTTTTGTCGATGAACTGTTTGTGGGAACCGTCACACAGGGGCGGTTTTTGGGTGTGTTTGCAGGTACAGAAATATACGTCGCCATCCTTCTCGGCGATGTATTGTACCGGCGAAAAGCCGGTGCCCTCGTGCGAGCCGTCGCAGAAGGGCTGTTTTTTAGAACGGCCGCAGGCGCACCACCAGACTTCCTCCCCGGCTTTCATGCTGACAATAGCGGGTTTGGTGCCGGCGACAATGGGTTCAGCCATGAGATTCTCCTGAAGTTGGTTTGCGCGGATTCTACAGGATTTTGGCGCCGGCATAAAAAAAGCGCCGGTTTCAACCGGCGCTTTCATCAGGCGTGTCTGCGTGGTCTGCGCCGTGCCCATGGAGGCGGTGGAGGCATGCGCCGCGGCGGCCGAGGCGGGCGGTGACGTTCCGGCGGCATGTCGCCGCTTTCCACGCGCCTGGACCACAGGTCGATCTTGCGCTGCTGCTCTGCCTTGAAGACTTCGAAGTCATACTGCATGGCTTCATCGAAACGCTTGCGTTCGTCTTCCTGATAGCGCGCGAACAGTTCCGAGTCACGGCGTTGCTTGGCGTTCAGGGCTTCGCGCTCCGCCTGCTGGTGGGCGCGGAATTCCGCCCAGTCCTGTTCCCACCAGTCTTCTGCCAGATCATCTACAGGCGCTTCCGTCCCGGTCTCGGATTTTGCCTCTGTAGCTTCTGATGCTTCGGCGCTGGGCACCGGCGAGGTCAGGATTTCCCTGACCCGGTCCAGTAGCGTATCGTCGTCATCGGCGTTGTTCGCTTCCTTGTCCGGCGCCGCTGATTTTTCCGCAGCGGTGCCGGGCAGGGGCGTGTTGAGTATATCGTTCAGCTTGTCAAAAAAACTCTTTTCTTCGTCTGCCATGTTGACCTCCGGATTCGGGATTTATTTTTTCAGTTTGCCGGACAGCCACACCAGCACAACCGCGCCGATGGTGGCGGTGATGAAGGTGCCGATGAGTCCGCCGCTGCCGCCCACGCCGAGCAACGCCAGTCCGTAGCCGCCGACGATGCCACCAGCGATACCGAGTATGACATCGCCGATGATGCCGAACGGCGAGGCGCCGCCCATGATCTGGCGCGCAACGAATCCGGCAATGCCGCCGATAACCAGCCAGATGATAAGAGTTCCCAGTGTCATATCGAATCCTCTGTTTGAATGGATAACAGGGCGAGTATGCGCTGTTCCGGAGAGAATATCAATATCTGCTAATATGCCGTTTTTTACGCCATCTGGCGCAAACTGGCGGCAAAGGTTATATTCCGTTCCCACGACTGACTGACGGGGAATATCATGGCTTTGAGTAAAGTGGCGCCCGGCCCGAATGTGCCGGACGAAGTGAATGTGATCGTGGAAATTCCATCACATGCGGACCCGGTAAAATATGAAGTGGACAAGGAAACCGGGGCCATGTTTGTGGACCGCTTCATGAATACGGCGATGCATTACCCCTGCAACTACGGCTATGTTCCCCACACGCTTTCCGAAGATGGCGACCCGGTGGATGTGCTGGTGGTGACGCCTTATCCGCTGATTACCGGTTCGGTCATCAAATGCCGGCCGGTCAGCGTGCTGAACATGATCGACGAAGCCGGCCCGGACGCCAAGGTGATTGCCGTGCCCGCGGACAAGTTGTGCACCTCCTACCGGGAGGTTCAGTGCCGCGATGACCTGCCGCAATATCTGCTGGCCAAGATCGCCCACTTTTTCGAGCATTACAAGGATCTGGAAGCCCACAAGTGGGTCAAGCTCGAAGGCTGGGGCACGGTGGACGACGCCAAGCGCGAAATTCTCGATTCCATCGAGCGCTATCAGAACGCGCCGGAGAAGCCGGCGTTTTAAGGACAGGCTGGAGGCTTCAGACTGTAGGGCGAGCGCTGGCCCGACAAGTTCCAGCCTCCTGCCATACTTCCGGAGTAACTCCAGATCTGGCCGGAAGCTCATTCAAGAGAACGGAGTGAAACAGCGCAGCCCTCAAGCCCAGAGTCTTCAGCCTATAGCCTGAAACATCACGCCATATTGGAATAATCCGCAATGCCGGGGTTGTCGGCTACGCCTTTCAGTTTTGGCGTATTGAGCTTGGTCAGTTTCAGGTTCTTGTTCTTGCGCAGATAATCGGCCGCCACATCCCACATGAGACGGCCGGGGCCGATGTCGTTGACCTGCGCCCAGCCGGCAACCTTGTATTTTTTCTTCATGTCCAGAGCAGTGCCTTCGTCGTCGCGCATTTCGGTAATGCGCGAGCCCAGGGTGGCCGCCGGATCCAGCGTGAAATCAATGCCGCCCACGCGCACCATGTCACCGCCAGACTGCAGGTACGGGTCTTTCTGGAACAGGTTCTCGGCAATGCCTTCCAGCACATCTTTCAACTGCTGACCGGTCATTTCACTGGCGTAGGTTTCGCCATAGGTCATGGCGGTTTCGGTCATCAGGTCTTCCATGGTGACATCATGGCCTTTCAGCACCGAGGTGCCCCAGCGTACGCCGGCGGACAGCGAAAAGTCGGCATCGTGTTCCTCGCGCAGGGCGTTGCACAAGACCTGATCCCAGGTGCCCATGAAATTGCCGCGGCGATACAGCGTCTGGTCGGTGGTGCAGAGCTTTTCCTTGAGGATTTCGTCATAGGTCTTGCCCACCCGCGCCTTGTTGAAATAGCGATCCCTGGCCCGGCTTTCGACGATATGCTCGTCGTATTTCTTCGAGCGCATCTTGTTGATATACGACGTCATTTCCGCGTCCGGCTTGATCAGGTTGGTGAAGATCGGCAGATTGTGATAGCGGAAATCCTGGATCTTGCCGTTCTTGATGTCGAAGTCCATGACGCCGATGAACTTGCCGGAACAGCCCACGTTCATGACCAGCGTGGTGCCGCCCTTGTTCTTGACCGGAATCGGCTTGGGTACGCCGTCGTGGGTATGGCCGCCGAAAATGGCGTCGATGCCGACCACGCGCGAGGCCATTTTCAAATCCACGTCCATGCCGTTGTGGGACAGCAGGAACACCGCATCGGGCTTGTCCTCCTTGCGAATTTTTTCCACCAGTTCTTGCAGGTCGTCTTCGCGCAGGTTGAATGACCAGTCCGGGAAGAAATATTTCTGCGGGTTGGCGTTGGAGGTGCGCGGGAACGCCTGGCCGATGACGGCGATGCGCAGGCCATTGACTGTTTTCATGGTGTAGGGCGCAAACGGCAGGCCGGCGTCTTCGTCATACAGACCGCGTCCGTCGTATTGTTCTACCATCTTGGTGTAGCGGTCGTCGAACAGCGCGTCTTCCAGTATGCGCACATTCTGGCCAATGAAGTCGCCCTTGAAGAAGCCGACATTGTTCAGCACTTCGGCTTCCTTGTAGGTGAATTCCCAGTGCCCGACCATGACGTCCAGCCCGAGGATGTTGGAAGCCTCCACCATGTCGATGCCGCGCGTCCACAGCGCCGTGGCCGAGCCCTGCCACAAATCGCCGCCATCGACAGTCAGTGTATTCTGTTTGCCGCCTACAGCCTCACGCAGGCCGTCCAGCACGGTTTTGATGTGGGCATAACCACCCATACGGCCATATTTGGCTGCCAGTTCCTCGAAATCGAGATAGGTATAGGCATAGGCCTCGCGCGAACCGCGTTTCCAGCCCATTTCCTTGAGGAAAGACTCGCCCACCTTGTGCGGCAGACGACCATACATTTCGCCCACGCCGAGGTTGACATTGGGCTCGCGGAAATAGACCGGCAACAGCTGGCCGTGCACGTCGGTGATATGCAGAATCCTGGCGTTGCCGAATTTTGGCACCTCGTACATGTTTTCCTGCTGCCCCAGGGCAAGGGCATCGGATGCTTTGTAGCCAACCAGTCCAGCGGCACTGGCGGCGCCGATGGCGCGTAAAAAACTGCGGCGGTCGAGACTCATGGGGTTTCCTCCAGGGGGGGTTATATTTATACGGTATCTAGACGCTCGAAGGTCTTTATTATTCCGTTGCCAGAAGCGTGACTGCAACCTATAGTCGCCAGTTTTCCGGGTCGGGTTTATTTGATGAGAGTCACTATAACACGCTGCGCCATGCTGCCAAACCGGCTTTGCCTGCTGATACTGGTATTGTTCTGCGGTGTGCTACTTCCGGTCCGCGCCGATGTGGTCAAGCCGGCCCTGATGGAGATGAGCCTGTACCCCGACGGCCACTTTGAACTGGAGCTCAGAGCCAGCCTGGAGGGCTTGCTGACCGGTATCATCAACACCAAATACAAGAATACCCGGGATGCGCCCAATGCGGCGGACTATGATCGTTTGCGCGCCATGTCTCCGCCACACCTGGCGCGGGAATTCGCTGCTTTTCAGCCGGAATTGTTAAAGCATATCAGTCTGCTGTTTGATGGCAGAAAAGCTGCAATGAAGGTCGCCAGGGTGGAAATACCCGAGCCCGGTTACAAGAAGGTGCCGCGTATCAGTCTGGTGGTTCTGGCCGGACGAACGCCGCAGGGCAGTACCCGGTTCAGCTGGCGCTACCCGAAAAAATATGGCGACAATGCTTTTCGTTACCGCCATTACCGGGCAAACGACTATACCTGGAGCGAATGGATCTGGCTGCGCAATGGCGAACCCTACGGGCCGGTGCAAATCGAAGCGGCCTATGCCCACCGGCCGCTCTGGCAGGTGGCGGCGTCCTATATCCGCATCGGTTTCCTGCATATCCTGCCCAGTGGCTGGGATCACATACTCTTCATTCTGGGCATCTTCCTGCTCAGTCAGCGTTTGTCCACCCTGCTGTGGCAGGTGACTGCCTTCACCATCGCCCATACCATCACCCTGGGCCTGTCCATGTACGGGCTGATCGACGTATCGCCGCACATCATCGAGCCGCTGATTGCATTGTCCATCGCCTATGTCGGTATAGAAAATGTGTTTGTGACCAGACTGCATGCCTGGCGTGTGGTCATCGTGTTCCTGTTCGGTCTGTTGCACGGCATGAGCTTCGCCCGTTCGCTGGCGGATTTTGGTATGCCAAAAGAAGATTTTGCGCTGGCGCTGGTGACCTTCAACGTGGGCGTGGAACTGGGGCAGCTGGCGCTGCTGTTGCTGGCGTATTTACTGATCGGCCTGCCGTTCAGTCATCTGCCAAATTATCGTCGATGGGTGGTGATACCCGCGTCTTCGGTGATTGGGATTATCGGACTGGTGTGGATGGTGGATCGGTTGTAGAGGCGGATGAATCCTCACCCCAAAGAAAAACCCGGCCGAGGCCGGGTTTTTCTCTGGTCAATGCCGAGGCTTACTGGCGCAGGCTGGGTACTTTCAGCGGTACGCCCGTGTTCATGTACGCCTGAAACACTTCCAGAGCGATATACTGGTGGCTCTGGGGTTTCAGGGGCTGGGCGCGAACCTGCTTGTTGCAGCCGCCGTAGCGACGATGCAGTGTGCCCCAGGGCTTGCCCTTGTTGTTCCACTTCTGGCGGAAAACCGGGAAGCCGGTGCCCTGGCCCAGGCCGGCGCTCAAGGTATCGCCGCGAATCTTCTTGCCAGCGTTGTGGACATGGCAGTTGGCGCAGGAAAAATTCAGCTGGCCGCGTTTGGTCCAGTAATACTGCTTGCCTTCCTCATAGGCCTTCTGCATCGCCGGGTCAGACACGTCTATGGCCATTTTTTCGCCATTGAACTGTTTGCGGAAGGCCACTTCCAGCAGCGCTATCTTGCCCTTCTTCAGGTCCTTGATGGGTTCTTCGCCATTGGCTTTCAGGCAGGCGTTGATATCGGCTTCCAGCGTAATGACCTTGCCGTCTTTGGCATAAGGGTACTTGTTGGCCGGCGGCTTGTCCTTGAAGCAGTCTGCCAGGGATTTGCCGCTTTTGAGCGGCGCGTTCCACATTTCCTCGCCCTTGGCGACATCATCATCGTAGGGCGGGAAATCCAGCAGCAGTTTCCAGTTTTGAGCGCGCTCCTGACCGGCGGGCAGCGCATAGATGCCATCGTGATACGCTTCCAGCGGAACTTCGGGGAAAATCTTCTTGAAATACCCCTGGAACGCTTCCAGGTCGGCTTTGGGATCGGCCTGCACACCACCGGCGCTGATCAGCGCAACGGCAGCCAGGCCCAGCGTCATTTTTTTCATCTTTACTCCTCCAGTCAATGCCTGCGCCCGCATGACCGGGCGTGACATTCGATTATTATTCAAGTCAGGGTACCTTTTTCTCGGCGCTGCCGGTTTCACCCTTGTTGTCGCTCCAGCTGACCTTGACGGTGTCGCCGGAATTGGCTTTTACATGGACGCCAATCAGCGGGTTCTTCGAGATACTGCCAGCCAGGGATACGTCGGCTGCGGTTTTGCCGTTGACATCGAACAGCATCTTCTGGATGTGGTGAGCCGGGATCAGCTGCTTGGTCTTCTTGTCTTTGCGCAGACCGGTTTCCATGGGGTGGTTGACCAGACACAGCACTTCCGCAATGCCGTTGTCCTTTTTCTTGATTTTCATCTTCATGGTTCTTGCCATGATATTTTCCTCTTTAACTTTTCGTTTAACAGTGGCTTGTCAATGCTCGGCGTTTAACCGCCGCAACCGCCCACCGTGACTTTTACTTCCTGGCTGGTCTTGTACAGCTTGCCGCCGGACATGACGTAGGCTGTGACGGGCGAGGTCTTGCCCATTTTTACCCGCGCGCTGAAGAATGGCTCGCCGTCGGAGATGTCAACCACGGCTGCCAGCGGTGATGAGTTTTTCTCGATGACGACAGCCATTTTCTTGGCATCGGGCAAGCTGGAGGAAACCTTGATCGGCACGACCGCGCCGTTCTCCGCCAGAGCCGGGGCTTTCAGCTTGATCTTGTCGCTGTCGGCGGCGTCAGATGTACCAAAGACCGCTTTGACAGCGCTGGCGACATCTTTTGCGGTAAAGGCGTCCTTGTTCCACTCGGCTGCCAGCACCCGGGTCGGTTTCAGCAAACCGGCGCCGGCGGCCATCAGCAGCGCGCCGGAGGCGAGGCTGCTTTTCAAAAAAGTTCTGCGTTGCATACAACTATCTCCTGAATGTCGTTTTGATGTTGTTATATGGTTAAAAGAAACTCGACGATATTGTCGATTTCTTCTTCGGTCAGGACTTTATGCCGACCAAAAGGAATCATGCTGGTTTCCGGGTTTGCCACCGTTGCGTCCCAGATCTGGGCGCGCAGTTTGGCCTTGTCCGGGAAACGGGATTTCATGGCGACCAGCGGCGGCGCGATGTTGCCCGGTCCGACCAGGTCTTTCGGAAATCTCGGTGTCTGGATGTCGTGACAGGCAAGGCAGTTGCCCTTGCTGCGAATGACTGCGGCGCACCAGCCCTTGGTCACTGCGTCTGTGGGTTTCACTTTCCCGCATTGCTTGTCGGTCGGGAATGGCGCGTCCTCAGCATAAGCGGCGCTGGTGATGGCCCCACCCAGCAGTGTTGCCACGGCCAGTGCCGCAGCGATTTTTTTGGTTTTCCGCATTCTTGCCTCCTGAAAAAAGATGGTGTAGCGGCGGTTGCCTTTGTTGGCGAACCCATATAGTTATTTGCGTCAAGGTGTTAACGCACCCGGTCTGAGGCGAATGGCCCGTTCCGGCGACGGAATTGACAATCCTCATTGACTCAGGCTCACACCTAGACGCAGAGGATACACAATCTATTCCCGTTATCAAAAAAAAGTTTTATAAATATATGAATAATAACAAAAAATAAGAATCTAATGATATGCTGAAATGGGTTTCATGGCGACTTTCTGTCGAGTGTTTTCAACCAGATAACGGCGCAAAGTATCAGAAATAGTAGCGGCAGCACGCCCAGGTTGACCATGCGCCAGCCAAACCGGTTTTGCAGGGCGCCAGCCGACAGCGCGGCGATGGTGACGGCGCTAAAAACAAGGAAGTCATTGAAACCCTGGGCGCGGTTTTTTTCTGTTGTCGAATAGCTTTCGGTGAGCAGGGTAGTGGCGCCGATGAACAGGAAATTCCAGCTTACGCCGAGCGCCATCAGGGCGAACCAGAAGTGCGTGACGGTCTGGCCCTGCAGATTGATGACGACGGTGGCCAGGCCCAGCAACGCGCCCGCCAGCAAGATATTGGACAGGCCAAAGCGCCTGATCAGGTAGCCGGTAAAAAATGACGGCGCGAACATCCCCAGCACATGCCACTGAATAACGAATGCGGTATCGCCGAATGCGTGATGCTGATGCGCCATGGCCAGCGGCGTGGCGGTCATGACCAGCGACATGACAGCGTAGCCGAGAGCGCCACAGACGACGGCAATGACAAAGCATGGACGAACAATGATTTGCCGCAGCGACGCCCTGGCGGCGGTTGCCGGGGCTTTCGCTGGCGGCGGGAACTGCACCGCCAGCATGATTGCGCCGAAAACCAGGTAGATCAGGGCGGCAGCCGCAAAACTGCCGGCAAACAGGGCGTCCGGCGCGATATCCCGGGTCAGGCGCGCCAGATTGGGTCCGGCCACCGCCGCCACCACACCGCCCGCCAGCACCCAGGAAATGGCGATGCTTTTATAGTCCGGCCGCACCACCTCCGCCGCCGCGAAACGGATATAGCCGCCAAAGCCGACGAACACGCCGGCCAGCGCCGCAGCCGTCACGAACAGCCAGTATTGATGCTTGAGAATGCCAGTCGTTGCGCAAATAGCGCCGACCACGCCGATAGCCGCGGCCAGCAAAAAACCGGCCTTGCGGCCAAACCGACCCATGAACAGCGAGGCCGGCAGGGTCGTCAGCATGGTGGCCAGAAACTGCGTGGCCAGCGGCAGGGTGGCCAGTGACGGCTGTGGTGCCAGGCTGGCGCCCACCAGGGCCGACGTGGTGATCGTCAGAGTGTTGGTGGTCATCATCAGCGCCTGGCAGATGGCCAGCAGGATCAGGTTGAGATTCATTGCTCTGCGGAAACGTAAAATTTCGGGGATGGTAACGCCAGCGCGCCGGCATGTCCCTGTATAATTCGGCGATGGTCAAAATCATCACCTTCGATCTGGACGACACATTCTGGGACATCATGCCTGTCATCCGGCGCGCCGACGAGCGTGTGCTGGACTGGTTCGCGGTCCATGCGCCGGCCTTGCTGGAGCCCTACGCCCAGCGCCGTTCCCGCGGCATGCGCGAGGAACTGCTGGCAGAATTCCCGGACCGCTCGCATGATCTCACTTTTCTGTGGAAAGAAAC
>JALXFQ010000401.1 GCA_027067235.1 Gammaproteobacteria bacterium | reverse complement strand
GGTTTTTGTACTGGAAGGGGAAGGCCAGACCGAGGCCGTGCCGTCCATGCCCGGCGTACAGCGCATGAGCGTTGATATCCTGCTGCAACAGGCAAAACGCTGGCAACAGCTGGGCATACCCCTGGTGGCGCTGTTTCCGGTAGTGGGCGCGGAGAAAAAATCTGACGGCGCGGAAGAAGCCTGGAACCCGGACGGTCTGGCGCAACGCGCGGTGCGCGCCCTGAAAGAAACCCTGCCAGACATGGGCGTGATGACCGACGTGGCGCTGGACCCGTTTACCTCGCATGGCCAGGACGGATTGATCGACGCCAGCGGCTATGTGCTCAATGACGAGACCGTGGCAGTGCTGGTAAAACAGGCCGAATCACATGCTGCCGCCGGCGCGGACATCGTCGCCCCCTCGGACATGATGGACGGGCGCATCGGCGAAATACGCAAGAACCTGGAAGGCAAGGGCCATATCCACACCCGCATCATGGCCTATTCCGCCAAATATGCGTCCAGCTTCTACGGGCCGTTCCGCGATGCCGTCGGCTCCGCCGCCAATCTGGCCGGTGGCAACAAATACAGCTACCAGATGGATCCGGCCAATACCGACGAGGCCCTGCGTGAAGTGGCCACGGATCTGTCCGAAGGCGCGGACATGGTGATGGTCAAACCGGGCATGCCCTATCTGGACATCGTGCGCCGGGTAAAAGATGAATTCGGCGCTCCCACCGCGGTTTATCAGGTCTCCGGCGAATACGCCATGCTCAAGGCCGCCGCGCAAAACGGCTGGCTGGAGGAAAAAGCGGTGGTGCTGGAATCCCTGCTTGGATTCAAACGCGCCGGCGCGGACATGATACTGACCTATTTCGCCGCTGACGTGGCGCAGTGGCTGGCCAGACCAGAGCCGGGCAGCTAACCCGGCAGGCTGTCCACATTGGCCTGAATCTGGCGAGAAATATCCCGCCTGCTGAAATCGGTGGCATCGTCGATTTCCCCCACCAGGTCGCGGCGGATTTCCACGCACAGGCCGCCCAGCTCCCGATTGATCTCGTCCGAATCCCTGCGGTCGATTCTGGCGTCATCGGTGGTTTTGTCAAAGGCGCGCAGAAACTGCTCATAGCGACACAGCACCCTGGGCGCCGCGACAATGGACAGCTTGTGCGACAGAAACTGCATTTTCACCAGATCGTCCCGCGACACCGCCTCTTTCAGCATCAGCTCTTCCAGCAGGTCCAGCAAATCCAGATAGGCGCTGGATTTAAGCTCCACGAACTTGATGCTCTGTTCTTTCTTCAGCTCCACTTCGGTCTGCTTGTTGAGCAGCATGGCGGTGATCAGTATGGTGGCGATGGTGCCCAGCACCACCAGCACGAATTCCTGCGAGAACGGCCATTGATCAGCCACATGATAGGCGTAACGCAGGAAAGTATAACCACCGACGAAAACCACAAACAGCATGGTCAGATAGGCCAGGTTTTCCATTCTGAATTTTTTCATGCGTTACTCCCGCGGCAGACCGGGGGCTACGGCCTGGCTTTCCAGCCCAGCATTAACAGTGTCAGCCCGTCAAAAAGCAGACTGACGCCAACGATGATGCCCACCACCACCAGCGAGCTGGAAGGCCAGCCGGCAATGATCAGCGCTGACAGCAGCAGGGTAACAAAGCCGTTGAACAGCATCCAGCCCCAGCCGGCCAGTGGTTTCAGGGTAAACGCCAGGGAAAAATTGGCGTAGCTGTCCAGCATCAGTATCGCCGCCAGCAGCAGCCCCAGGGCGGCCGCCCCGGCCCTGGGATTGAACATGATCAGCAATCCCGCCAGCAACAGCAGCAAGGGCTTGAGCCAGTTCTGCCAGTTATGACTGAAATTGTGCCAGATCTGGTAGCCCAGCACGATGCCGGACAGGGTCAGCAACCAGCCGATCAGCACGGAAACCGTCAGCGACATCACCTGCGGCAACAAGATTCCCAGCACACCGATCAGCGTCATCAGAATGCCGGCAACCAGCGTGTGCTTGCGCGTGTGTTCATCCATATAGACTCTCAACTGCACATTATTCATGGCGTTTTCCTCCAACATCAGGTACGAAAAAAAGGGGGCTTGAATGAACAAGCCCCCGGGTTCAGCAGATCAACAGATCTCAGCCGCCCTGGCCATTACCGGTGTCAGGGGAACCGCTGGCCTTGCTGTTGTCTTCTTTCAATGCCTTCAGTTTGGCCTTGATCTTGTCGAAGAAGCCCTTGCCAAAGCCGCCAAGACGGGTTTTATCCTTGATGGCATCAATCAGCCGGTAGTATTCGCGGTAATCCGGCTTCTTGCCATACCCCAGCGCCTCGGCAAGCTTGAGCTGGTATTTGGCCTGTGACAGCAACAGGGCCAGCGCCTCGTCTTCCCTGTCGCTACGTCCCTCTTTTTCAGCCAGCGTCTCGGCTTCCGCCAGTAACAGCTCGGCGCGCACCACCGGCAACGCTATCACGGTATCCACTTGCACCAGCGTATTCAGCGCTGCAACCAGAGCCGCCTTGGCTTCATCAATCTTGCCAGCATCGATCAGGGGTGAAACAGCCTTGATCGCATCCGGGAAAGTGCCCAGCGGGATGTTGGTCACAGACACCACCATCTCACTGGCCAGGTTCGCCAGCACGGCGCGAGCTTTCTGCACCTCGCCATCGGACAGAAAATCGCGAGCGCGCTCAGTGGCGTCCTTGATGGTATCAACACTGGCCACCAGGTCGGTCGTCAGCACATGCACTGCCACCGGAGCCAGGGCCAGGGCCGGGTCGCGGGAAACCACCAGTTCCAGTTTGCCGGTAGCCGCCGCCAGAGCGTCCAGCGCTTCCTGTTTCTTGTTTTCGTCCAGCGCCGCCAGCGCCTTGTTGATTTCAGTCAGCGCGGCAACCGCGTCCTTGATAACCGTGGCGCGGCTCTTTTCCGCCGCCTGGCTGGCGCGGGCCTCCACGGAGCTTTTCACCGCGTCATTGCCGTTCTGCCGGGTCGCCACTGCACCAGCCGACCTGGCGGGGGCCGCGGACCTGGCCGCCGGCTGGGCCGACGCGGCTGTCTCCGCCGCCACTGGTTGTTGCGCAGAAACGCCGGACAGAGCCAGAGCCGCCACCAGGGGTAATAAACGTATTTTTGCTTTTTTCATCTTGCTTTCTCCTCATGTTGTCAGATTGGGGCTTGCCGCTGGCGGGAACATCGGTATCGCCGCCCGCTGGCGGCAAGCCCTGAATTTCGCAGCACTCGTTGTACCGAAAAATGTCTGGGGACATGATAGGAAAAACTCAAGCGAAGTCTGTCATCCAGGTGACGCTATGAGAAAAAACAAACTACAGAACAATCAGGCGCTCTTTTTCAGCTTGTCCAGAAACTCGTGGGCCACGCTTTCGAGCTCCTGCAGATTCTTGATCTCCAGGGAATGGCGTTGCTTGCTGAGAATGCCCGAGCGTTGCCAGAATTGCAGGTGCTTGTTCACTACCTGGCGCACCGAACCGATCATGCGCGCCAGCATTTCATCGGAAAAACCGTTAATCAGATGCGATTTGTGGGCATCGCCCTGGTCACCGTGAAAGTCCCGATTGAGGGTGGCATGCTTCAGGATAAGACGGCTCAGCCGACTGACCGTGTCGTACAAGGCGATACTGGCCGTCATGTCTTCCTGATCGCGCATGCGTTGCGCCAGATAGGGCATGAAATTACGGTTCAGCTCGGGGTATTGCCACAGCCACTGACGCACCGTCTCTATGGGCGCGGAAAGCACTTCGATATCACCATCCGGCAGCACCGTCATATCGTGCGGCTTGCCGTCCAGCAATGTAATCAGATCAAAACCGTCGCCCGGCTGCAGCAGGTACAGCGTAACGCTGCGGCCGGTCTCGGGGTGGCTGCGCACCACTTCCAGGCGACCGGACAGCAGTATGTAAAAAGCTTCCATGAACCGACCTTTCAGCGGCGCTTCCCTGCGTTCCCAGCGCTGGAACTGAAAACAGCCCATGAACTTGTCCAGCAACGCCTCGGGCAGATCGCGAAACAGCGGCGATTGCGCCAGTTGCCGGCGGCTGAGCAGATAGCGGCGGGAAT
>JALXFQ010000400.1 GCA_027067235.1 Gammaproteobacteria bacterium | reverse complement strand
CACTGCGGTATGCGGTCCTCGGCGATGATCAGCAGGCGCTGACCACGCGAAAGATCAAGCCCGTGCAGTTTATCCGGTAACGATTCCGGTTTGCCCGGCAGCAAGCGCGCAAGCCCCCTGCCGGCACGTAAGCGCAGGCGCAACAAACGGACACAGGCCTGCAGCAGGCCGCGGCTGAGCGGACGCGACTCCAGCGCGGAGCAAGTCTCCTTCAGTCTGCGCCAGCGAATGTCCCGTTGCTGAACCATCAATCAAACCGAGTGCGCACCTGGAAATCTTCGGCGTCGCGGGTGAGGTTGACATTGTAGTACGGGTCGCCGTCGCGCAGCAGGTCGGTATAGCGCAGGTAGAAATGTTCCTTTTCCTTGTCGAAACGTTCCGTTTTTACCGGATCGATGTCGTCGTAGCCGCGCGACAGCGATTCATAATGATAGGCTTCGGCATACGGCGTGAACACGTTCAGATAGCCCTTCTCGCGTACCCGCAGACAAAAATCCACATCATTGTAGGCAATGCCGAAAAACCACTCATCGAAGCCCTCGACCTCTTGCCAGACTGATTTCTTTACCATGAACAAGGCCGCCGTGACCGCGCTGAGATTCTGGATGATATTCAGTCGATTGAAATAACCGCTGGCGGAACGCGGCGACAAGCGGTGTGAATGGGCGGCATATCCACCCAGGCCGACGATTACGCCGGCATGTTGCACCAGCTCTTCTGCGTAGTAGAGCTTGGCCCCCACTACGCCCACTTCCGGCCGCTGGGAATGTTCCAGCAGGGCTTCGATCCAGTCCGTCGTGATGATTTCGATATCGTTGTTCATCATCACCAGATGTTCGCCGCGGGCGTGCTCGGCGCCGTAATTGACCAGCCGCGAAAAATTGAAGGCTTCGTTCTTTTCCACGAATCGTATGCGCGCGTCCCGCTGCTGGTACTGGCGCATCAGTTCATAGGTGGATATGCCCTCGCTGTTGTTGGAAACGCCGATAATCTCGAAATTGTGGTAGCTGCTTTTTTCCAGAATCGAATCAATACAGGTACGCAGCAACTCCGGCTTGTCGCGAAAGGGTATAACAATACTGACCAATGGCAGCGGCTTGTGCAGTTCGCGCCGCACACGGTAAAAGCAGTTCTGGTTGCCGGATTCGATGGTCGCTGCGATGCCACGCCGCTGCAGAGCCGCTTGCAGCGCCTTCTGCCCGTTCGTATGCGCCGCTGGCTTGGTATCGGAATCGAAGCTGGTGGAGTTTTCCAAAATGCGCCAGTGATACAGTATTTTCGGCACGTGGTTTATGCGCCCGGTCTGCTCGCTCACGCGCAACAGAAAATCGTAATCCTGGGCGCCATTGAATTCTGAACGCAGGCCGCCCACCTGCTCCACCAGCTCCCGTTTAACCACCACAAAATGGGTAATATAATTATGTGACAGCAACAGATCCGGCGAATAATCCGGCTTGAAATGCGGCGAGCTGCGCTGACCGGCAAAATCAATGAAGTCCTCATCGGAATACAGCAGTTCCGCGCCGCTTTCGTTGATCGCCGAGACCATTTCGTAGAGGGCATCGGGCGACAATTCATCATCATGGTCCATAAAACCTATATAGTCGCCCGCAGCCGTAGCAATAGCGGCGTTGGTGGCGCCGGCTATATTCAGGTTTTCTTCCAGAAACGTCACCTTGATGCGTGGATCACCGAGCGATTTCAGGCAGCGTCGGGTGGCAGCCTTGGTGGAGGCGTCATCAGCGATGCATAACTCCCAGTGGTCATACGTCTGCTCCAGTACCGAATTGATCGCTTTCTTCAGCATATCCGGGTCGGTATTCCAGACAGGCATAACAATGCTGATCAGTGGGCGCGGATCCATTTGCAGCGCATTTTCCCGCTGCCGGGCCAGCGCCTCCCTGGTCAGTGCATGGTGACGTAACCAGGTATCATAGGCAGATTCGGTAGTGTCAAAAGCAGTTTCCACATTGTATTTGAGGGCGTTCAGGGCTTCCTTGCGATGGCCTGAGCGAACCAGTCTGCCCACAGTGCCCGCCACCTGCTTTAGTCCGTATTTCTTCGCGGTCAGAAACAGACCACGCACTACCGGCGTTTTGCCCAGTATGGTTTCGTACACCAGACCACGCGAATTCTGGATGAATTTCCACGCCTTTGACCGCTTGATCAGCGCCAGCTCTTCCGTCGCCAGTTGCATTTCCATGACCTGACGCTCGCGCTGCCGCAGTTTTTCTTCCAGCAGGGATTCGCGCACCAGCACCTCATCCTTCTCAGCCTGGGCCGAGGTGTAAGGCGGCCATTCGATCTGTATTTCAAGCCGATAGCCGTCATCCGACTCGATTTGCGGCTTGTTTTTCAATTCGACGAACAGCTGCGGATGGGGTCCGGTGATGCTGTGCACCCCGCCGAGAGCATGTGGCAGCCAGCGTATATCAACAGGCGCGACCATCCTGTTCAGCTGGTCCGGTTCCAGTATTTCGACCACCGGTGTTCCGTCCCTGGTGCGGAGACTCAATTGATGCAGTTTGAAAAGATTCCAGTCAGCCCCCCCAACTGTCGCCACCGGATCAAAACGCAACACTTCCTCGTCAATAAATTCCGGTGGCAGATCAAATCCGATGCAATAACGCGTCTGGTCCAGCCGTCTCTGGTAAACCGGTGTAACAAAACCACCGGCCTTGCCGGAATATAACCTAGACCGGAAAGCTGGCTGCTCCTTGCTCAGATGGAAATTCTGCAGCGTTTCCCGGACGCGACTCGCTGTGTCATTGGTATTGATCCCACTCTGCAAACGATCTTCCAGCCCGGCAAGGTTATCAAGGTCGAATTCCGGCTTGTTGCACAGGGAAAACCCGTGCCGGACAAAGTCCTCCAGCGTATCAATACCCTTGGCGACACAGTATTCGCGCAATTCGGCGTGATGCCAGATGCCAAAAAACAACAATGCCCGGAACAGTACAAAATCAGCAGATATCTCCGGCTCCGGCTCCCATTCCAGATCAAACGCCCGATATTCCCCCTGTTCATCAATAATGATATTGCCGGGATGCAGATCGTAAATCCGGTTACCCAGTTTTGTCTTCGATGTTTCAAGAAATCTGGTATATTCGAGCAGCAACTGCCGGAACGCCTGCTCGCTGTTCAGTGATTCAATCACTTCGATCCAGTGCCGGGACAGTATCAACCCCGGGTAGTAAGGCTCTTCTTCAATATGCTGGACCAGACCCGGATCGTTGACGCTGTGTCCACCGGATAGCAGCTGTTTCCGCACCTTGTCCCCGCCTTTTGGCTTCCACGTCGTCACCCGGTGTTCGAGCTTGCGCTGGAGCGCCGGGAAGTGCAGAAAATCGAAATTGATACGTGAAAACCCGGCTTTCTCGTTCTTTTCGATCAACAGGATGAAGGAATTGGCGTACTGATCCAGTACACCTGCCCGATTGGCTGTTTTCCAGAACTGGGCTTCGGGTATTTTTGGCGTCCACGCAACAAGGTAGTCCCGCGAGGGGGAGCGCAGAATACTTTGCCAGGCGTAGGGCGAACCTGTGGCAAATGAGTGAGACAACAGGGTTTCCGGCAGCTTGTAGTCGGGAAACGGATAAACGAACTCGACTTGCAGCCCGCCCAGTTCTTCCAGCAGGGCAAGCCATTCCTGCCGGTCCCAGGTGCGGATACCGCCATATTTTTCATTCACAGGGCTGTCATAGGCCGGATAACCGTCCAGACCCACCCACGGCACGCCAAAATGGTCTTCCGTCGCGCCCGCCAGATACTTGAAGCCCAGCCGGTTTTCAATGGCGAGAAAAATGAAGCCATCGGGCTTGAGCGCCGCCAGCGCGCGCTTCAGGGTGGCAATAGCCGCATCGCGGGGAGACCGCCCCTCGGGGTCATACTTGCCGGCATATTCCAGTACGCCATTGAGCACCACCAGATCATAACAGGCGTCGGGTATGGCAAGTTCACCAAAATGGCTGTTTATGACGCGCACATTCGGCAAATCCTCGCAGCGCAAGCGCGTAATTTCCGCACGCCGCGGGCTGCCCTCCACACAATCCAGTTGAATACCCCGCTCGC
>JALXFQ010000399.1 GCA_027067235.1 Gammaproteobacteria bacterium | reverse complement strand
AAACGACACCGTGCTGTCCGGCGACCTGCTGGGCGTACTGCAGGAAACGGCGCTGGATCCGGCCCCGGCCATCGTGCGCAAACCGAAACCTGCCACCACGGAAAAACCGCCGGCCCCGAAAACAACAGCAAAGACGGAAACCGCCCCGCCAGCACCAAAACCGGCCAGCGGGCAGAAACCGGCCCAGCCCGACCACGTAAAAGACGAACTGCCCCATCTGAGCCCGTCTGTACGCAGAAAACTGGCGGAATCGGGCATCAACCCGGCAACCATCACAGGCACCGGCAAACACGGCCGCATCATGCCCGAGGATGTGCAGGCAGCGCTGGATGACAAACCCGTATTCAGACGCAAGGATGCCATCGACAAGCCGGCGCCGGCCAATGACCGGGACGAACGCGCGCCCATGACGCGCATCCGCCGGCGCATCGCCGAACGTCTCATCGAAGCCCAGCAGAGCGCCGCCATCCTCACCACCTTCAACGACGTGGACATGAGCGCAGTCATGAACCTGCGCAAGCATTACCGCGAAGAATTCGAGGAAAAGCACGGCGTGCGTCTCGGCTTCATGTCATTTTTCGTCAAGGCCGCCGTGGCTGCTCTGAAACAGTTTCCGGTGGTCAACGCCTCCATCGACGGTTCGGACGTGGTCTATCACCACTATTTCGACATCGGTATCGCGGTCGCTTCGCCGCGCGGGCTGGTGGTGCCGGTCATTCACGACGCCGACCAGGCCGGATTCGCCGACATAGAGAAACAGATATCCGCCTTTGGCCAGAAAGCCAAAACCGGCTCGCTGACCATCGATGACCTCACTGGCGGCACCTTCTCCATCTCCAACGGCGGCGTTTTCGGCTCTTTGCTGTCCACACCGATATTGAACCCGCCGCAAAGCGCCATACTGGGTCTGCATCGCATCGACCAGCGCCCGGTGGCCAGAGACGGCAAGGTCGTCATCGCGCCGATGATGTATCTGGCGCTGTCCTACGACCACCGGCTCATTGACGGCAAGGAAGCCGTCCAGTTTCTCGGCGCCATCAAGGAAAATATCCAGAATCCGGAGAAACTGCTGTTGCAACTCTGAGTGGTGACTAGTGATTGGCGGGGAGCGAGGGCAAGGCTTGCCTTTCATCTCCAGGCGCATCAAAATCCGCTGCTCATCCCGGCACCACGAAAACGATGACCACCCTCGCCCGACTGCGCCAGCACCAGACCGAACTCGCCCGCTGCCGCTCATGCAAAAACATGATCGGCCCGGTGGTCATTGGCGAAGCGGTGGACAGCCGCATCATCCAGCTAGGTCAGGCGCCCGGCAGACACGAAGGCGAACAGGGCCGGCCGTTCGCCTGGACCGCGGGTAAGACGCTGTTCAAATGGTATCAGGGCATCGGTGTCGACGAAGCAAGCTTCCGCGCCAGTGTCCATATGGCCGCCGTCTGCCGCTGCTTTCCCGGCAAACACCCCAAACACGGTGATCGCGTGCCAGACAGGGAAGAAATCGAACGCTGCGCCAAGTGGCTGAAAAAAGAAGTGCAACTGCTACAACCAAAGCTGTTGATCCCGGTGGGCAAACTGGCCATCGCCCAGATCATGCCGGTGGACAAGCTCAAGGATGTCGTCGGCAGGCAGCACCGTATTGCATATTACGGCATCGAGCTCGATGTTATTCCGCTACCGCACCCCTCCGGCGCATCCACCTGGCATCGCATACAGCCGGGCAAAAACCTGCTGCAGGAAGCACTGCGACTGATTGCGCGACATCCGGTGTGGGTGGATAATTTCGGCCATTCCCTGCCCCATGCCTGAACGTCAAATCCAGAAAGCCCTGCTCTCGCAACAACAGCGCCAATACCAGCCATGAAAAAAATCATCGCCATTAATCTGCTCGTCGTGCTCGCGCTGTTGCTGGTTATCGAAACAGTGGGCCAGATCTATTATCACCACAAAAAAAATGCATGGCTGTTCATGGATCTGTTCGTACCCGAGGTGATGGAACAGCATCCCTGGCTGGTGGGCTGGATGAAATCCGGCGTGTCCGCGAAGTTCGGCGATGTAACGATTACATCAAACGCCAATCACTATCGCTGGACCGGCGCGCCGGATCCGGACAAGGCGGGCAACCGCTACCGCGTTGCCTTGCTGGGCGGCTCGACGACGTTTTCCACGGGTGTCAGCGACAGGGATAGCTGGCCAGCGTTGCTGCAGCAAACTCTGGGGCCGGAATATGCCGTTTATAACTATGGCATCGCCGGTTATTCCACGGCAGAAAATATCATCCAGATGGCCCTGCAGGTGCCGGAGATCAAACCGGACCTGGTGGTGTTTTACGAAGGCTGGAATGATATACGCCATTACCACAACCCGGCTTTCACCCCGGACTATTATTATCACGGCATTCAGCAATACAACAATCTGGAAATTGACG
The DNA here is from genome assembly GCA_027067235.1 of Gammaproteobacteria bacterium. Taxonomy (GTDB): domain Bacteria; phylum Pseudomonadota; class Gammaproteobacteria; order QOAV01; family QOAV01; genus QOAV01. The sequence continues at coordinate 1,655 of JALXFQ010000399.1, read as the reverse complement.
CTGGTGGCAAGGCAAAGACGCCGTGGATATCCCGCATGGCGCGCTATTCCACGATTTTCAAATTCATCGTGCGCATGAACCGGCGCCGGACATCCTCGGCAGCGCCTATTTTCGACACGCCCGATCCGGCGGTAGACCGGATTTATCTGCGCAATCTGAAGACCCTGAAACTGCTGGCGGACCAGGCGGGCGCGCGTACGCTGTTTGTACCGCAGATCATCAATGACGCCATGTACCTGGGCAAGACCGGCAATGGCTCGCTCGACCCGAAATGGGTCAACCCGGACGAGTCCGATGGCTGGTGGTCGCCCTATATACGCAACAGCGCCATGCCAAAACTGATGAAACGCTTCAACAGCCTGATGGCGCAGTTGTGCCGGGCAACAGGCTGCCCGGTTCTGACCGAGGTGGCGGCGCTGGACTGGCAGCCGGACGATTTTGTTGACCGTGGGCATTTCACCCGCCAGGGTGGCAAGAAATTCGTGGCGTTGATGGCCAACAGGATACGCAAAATGGCCGGACGCTAGAAAGCTTCCTCTGATTCCGACGCCCTAAAATCAGGCAGCCGTATAACCACGTTGCTGTTCATTCCACCGCAGCCATCTGCCCGTCTTTGATGGTCAGCACGCGGTCCAGTTTAGATGCCAGACGCTCGTCGTGGGTGACGATGACAAAGCTGGTGTGGAAGTCGCGATTCAGTTCCAGCATGAGATCATAAACATCCGCGGCTGTTTTCTGGTCGAGGTTGCCGGTGGGTTCATCCGCCAGCACCAGCTTTGGCCCGGTCACCAGGGCGCGCGCCACCGCCGCCCGCTGCCTTTCGCCGCCGGACAGCTCGCCCGGCTTGTGCTTCAGTCTCCGGCCCAGACCAACCCGCTCCAGGATGGCCCGCGCCCGGGCAAAGGCCTCGTCGTTGGCGCTGCGCCGCATCAGCAGCGGCATGGCGACATTTTCCTCGGCGCTGAATTCGGGCAGTAAATGGTGAAACTGGTATACGAAGCCCATGGCCCGGTTACGCAGCTGACCGCGCCGGGTTTCCGACAGGGCGGACAGGTCTTCGCCGTCCACCCTCACGCTACCGGCGCTGGGTTTGTCGAGACCAGCCAGCAAATGCAGCAGGGTGCTTTTGCCGGAACCGGAAGCACCGACGATGGCGACCTGCTCCGCCGGCGCTATGTCCAGGTCGATATTGCGCAGCACTTCCACATTGAGATCGCCCTGGGTAAAGGTTTTGCTCAGACCACGACAGGACAGCACCGGTTTATTCATAGCGCAGCGCCTCCGCCGGTTGCGTGCGCGAGGCGCGCCAGGCCGGATACAAGGTCGCCAGCATGGTCATGAGCAGCGCAGTCAGGGCGATGGTGGCGACATCGGCCAGATGCAGGTCGGAAGGCAGCTCGGTAATGAAATACAGCTTGGGGTCGAGAAAATGCACACCGAACAGCTTCTCGATAGCGCGCACAATAGGCTCCAGATTCAGCGCCAGCAACACGCCCAGCACGGTGCCCAGCAGGGTGCCGATGATGCCGATCACCGTACCCTGCACCATGAACACGTTCATCACGCTGCGCGGACTCATGCCCAGAGTACGCAGTATGGCGATTTCCGATTGCTTGTCAGTAACCACCATGACCATGGTGGAAACGATATTGAAA
>JALXFQ010000398.1 GCA_027067235.1 Gammaproteobacteria bacterium | reverse complement strand
ACATCCGCCATCTGGTCGGCGGTCATGCGCCGCAGGCGGAAAACGAAATCGTCTACCGCTTCGAGTTTCCCGAGCGCATCGGCGCACTGGCCCATTTCCTGGAAAACCTGGGCGACCACTGGAACATCAGCCTGTTTCACTACCGCAACCACGGCGCCGATTTCGGCCGCGTACTGGCCGGCATACAGGTGCCAAAAGAACAGCGCCAGCAGTTTTGCACTTTCCTCGAAGAACTGGGCTACGACTACAAGGAAGAAACCGGGAACCCGGCTTACCGCCTGTTTTTAGGCTGATGCGGTCAGGACAGAGCCGGCGCGCCGCAGCAGCACGTGCCCACGCGATACCCCGATCACTGCGCGGTTCAAGTCCCGTGACACCAGAACCACCAGACGATACCCGCAATAATCAACAACCCCGCCCCATTCACCACCCACGCCATCACGCCACCTCCACAGGCGGTTTGTACCAGCGCAACCGGTTTGCGTTGGTGACCACGGTCAGCGAAGACGCCGCCATCGCCGCTCCTGCCAGCATGGGATTGAGCAACACGCCAAAAAACGGATACAGCGCGCCGGCGGCGACCGGTATGCCGATGATGTTGTACAGAAACGCGCCGGCCAGGTTCTGCCAGATGTTGCGTTGTGTGGCCCTGGAGATACCGATGGCCGAAACCACGGCTTTGGGCGAGCTGCCCATGAGGGCAATATCAGCGCTTTCGATGGCGATATCGGTACCGGTGCCGATGGCGAAACCCACGTCAGACTGGGCCAGCGCCGGGGCATCGTTGATGCCGTCACCGACCATGCCAACGACTGCGCCATCCTGCTGTAACTGTTTTATTTTATTTGCCTTTTCACCTGGCAGGACATTGGCGATGACCTCATCAATAGCGAGTTTATCGGCGACAGCGGCGGCGGTGGCGTCATTGTCGCCGGTGAGCATGACAACCTTGACGCCGTCGTCGTGCAGCGCCTTGACGGTGGCTGCGGATTCTTCCCGAATGGCGTCAGCCAATTCCAGCACCGCCGCAACCCTGCCATCAACCGCCAGAAGAATCGGAATAGCCCCGGAACTGGCGATGTCAGCCAACACATCTTGCACGGGCGTAACATCCACGCCCAGCGACGCCAGCAACCGTGCATTACCCAGCGCCACCGAAACACCGTCTATTTTCGCGCTTACGCCCTGGCCTGGAATCGTCTGAAACTCCTCGACCGGCCCGGGCTCGACGCCCTGGCCCTTCGCGGCCTGAACGATAGCGGCGGCCAGGGGATGCTCCGAGCCGACCTCAAGCGAGGCGGCAATGGACAGCAGTCGTCCATCCGCGTATTCCGCGTTCGACATGTCGTGAATTTTTCGCAACGACGGCCTGCCTTGGGTCAGCGTGCCGGTCTTGTCAAAGACGATGGTGTCAAGTCTTGCAGCCTTCTGCATGGCCTCGCCGTTGCGAATCAGCGCGCCCAGCTCCGCCGCCTTGCCGACGCCGGCCATGATGGAGATGGGCGTGGCCAGGCCCAGGGCACAGGGACAGGCGATGACCAGCACGGTCATGGCGGTAACCAGCATGAAGCTGAACTTGGGCACCGGCCCGAAGTTGAACCAGATCAGCGCGGTGACAACGGCGATAATCAATACCGCCGGCACGAACACGGCGGCAATTCGGTCCACCAGCCGCTGCATGGGCGGCTTGCTGCTCTGGGCGTCGCGCACCATTTCCACGATACGCGCCAGCGTGGTGTCCCTGCCGATACGGGTGGAGCGGAACAGAAAAGAACCAGACTGATTGATGGTCCCGGCCACGACAGTGTCGCCCTGACGCCTGCTCGCGGGAATCGGTTCGCCGGTGAGCATGGACTCGTCCACCACGCCCTCGCCGTCAATGATTTCGCCATCCACCGGTATTTTCTCCCCGGGCCGCACGCGAATGGTTTCGTCCAGACCGACGTCTTCTATGGGCACATCCGTTTCCGCGCCGTCGCGCAGCACGCGCGCTGTTTTCGGTTGCAGTCCGATGAGGCGTTTGATGGCCTGTGAAGTCTTGCCGCGCACCTTGATTTCCAGCGCCGAGCCGAAATTGATGAACGCCAGAATCAGCACCGCCGCCTCGAAATAGGCGTGGCGGGAAAAACCCGGTACGATATGCGGAAACAGCACCACCAGTAAGGAATAAATCCACGCCGCGCCGGTGCCGAGCGCGATCAGCGTATCCATATTGGCGTTGTGACGTTTGAAATTTTTCCACGCCCCAGCATAATACTGGCGGCCCGCGGCATACATCACCGCCGCCACCAGAGCGGCAATTGCCAGCCACAGCGGTCGCGCGCCGGGCTGATTCAGATCCGGCAGCCAGCCGAACCAGCCAGCCAGCATCAGGGGTACGCCCGCCGCTGCGGCAATCAGCGATTTCCTCAGCAGATCACGATATTCCTGTTGCTGCTGCGCTTGCTGTTCCGAGCCGTCGTCCAGACCGGTCATCAATGCTGCCTGGTAGCCGGCGTCGGTCACGGCCTGAATCACCGCCTCCGGCGCCACGTCACCGCTGACGGTCGCGCTGTGGTCGGCAAAGCTGACGCTGGCTTCGCTGACCCCGGGCACGGCTGTCAGCGCGTTCTCGACGGTGGCGACGCAGCCGGCGCACATCATGCCGGAAATGGAAATGCGCAGGCTGTCAGACAAGGCCGCTCACCGTCGCTGGCAACGACACAGACACGGGGTTCAGTTTTTCACTTCTGCCGGATAGCCGGCAGCAGTCATGATTTTTGCCAGCTCCCCGGGGTTGGCGCTGCCGCTGATGGTGGCCTCGGCGCGCTCCAGATCGACTTCCACCGTGTCAACGCCTGCAACGCCTTCCAGGGCTTTTTTAACATTGGCGACGCAGCCGCCGCATTTCATGTTGGCTACTGAAAATTTCATGCTGTTGCTCATGTCTCGCTCCCGGTCGCTGAAAAAACAGATATGTTGAACCGGTTTAACAATAAATCAAGCCCTTCGGCAGGTTTTCCTTTTCGTTTTCGCAGCTTGCGCATACACTTCGCGCACACGCATTTAACAGACCATCAGACCCATATGCCTTCAGCCGAACAGGAAAAAGAAACCCTGCTGGAACGCATCAGCGACGCGCTCGAACGCGCTGACAATGAGCTGCTGGAAATGCTGCTGGACGACCTGCACCCGGCCGATATAGCCGACCTGCTGGAGTCGCTGCCGCCGGAGAAACGCGAATCCATACTGAACCGCATCGACCCGGATTTGCTGGGCGAAGTGCTGATCGAGCTGTCCGAGGGCGTACGTGATGATCTGATCGACAAGATCGACGATCTGCGACTGGTGGCCGCCACCAAAACGCTGGAAACCGACGAGTTGGCCGACCTCATCGCCGGGCTGCCGCAGGATCGCGTCGCCGAAGTGCTGTTTGCGCTGGACCGCCAGACCCGCGAGCGCCTTGAAGCCGTCATGAGCTATCCGGAAGACAGCGCCGGCGGGCTCATGGACATGGATGCCGTCACCGTGCGGCAGAATGTCAATGTCGATGTGGTGCAGCGCTATCTGCGCCTGCGTGGCGAACTGCCCGAGTACACCGACAAGCTGTTTGTGGTGAACAGCAAGGGCGAGCTGCGCGGCTCACTGCGGCTCACCGACATACTGACCAGCCAGGGCGATGCCCGCGTCAAGGACCTCATGGACCCGGATCCGGTGATCTTTCACGCCACCGACCCAGCCGGCGAAGTGGCGGCGGCTTTTGAGCGCTATAACCTGATTTCAGCGCCGGTGGTGGACGAGGACGGCCAGCTCATCGGCCGCATCACCATCGACGATATCGTTGATGTCATCCGCGAGGAAGCCGACCATGACGTTATGGCGCGCGCCGGTCTGGACGAGGAAGCGGACATATTCGCTCCGGTGCGCAAAACCACCCGCGACCGCGCGGTCTGGCTCGGCATCAACCTGATTACCGCCTTCATTGCCTCGGCCGTCATCGCCCAGTTCCAGGGTGCTATCGAAAAAATCGTCGCCCTGGCGGTGCTCATGCCAGTGGTCGCCAGCATGGGAGGAAACGCCGGCATCCAGACCCTGACCATCGCCGTGCGCGGCCTCGCCA
>JALXFQ010000397.1 GCA_027067235.1 Gammaproteobacteria bacterium | reverse complement strand
CCGCCGACAAACAGCACCGGCAGCTTTTTGAACAACCTGAGCCCGATATCCGGCCAGCGTATATCCCGGGCCAGCTCCGGCGCATGGGCCATGAGGTTGTAGAAAAACATGCGCAGATTCTTCTCGCCGGCCTGCAGCAAATCCATATACGCGTCCAGACGCATTTCAGTGGCGGCGGCATGCTGGTGCTTGCGACCGTAGGCGCGGTCGCTGTCGTACAGGGGCACGCTATGGTCGCCCACGGTCCGCTTCATGTAGTCCACAGACCATTTCTCCCGCGCCGGCCAGTTTGCGGTCAGTTGTTCCATGACCACCGGCTGACCCGGATTTTTCCAGTTTGCCACGAAACCCTTGCTGTCGGCGGTCGCGATCCGCGGCACCGGAACCAGATCAAACATGGTTTTACAAACGGATGGTGTTGCCAGCCTGCGCCACCCGGGCCTTGATCCGGTATTTTTCGCGCAGTGTTTTTTCGAAAGCAGCCGAAGCTTCTTTTTCGCCGTGCACCAGCCACACATCCGGCTTCGACTCGAAATTACTCACCCAGCGTCCCAGATCTTTCCAGTCGCCATGCGCCGACAGGCCGCCGACCGTGTCAATATGCGCATTCACGCGCACTTCCTCGCCGTAGATTTTCACCTCGTCGGCGCCATCCACCAGACGCCGTCCCAGCGTTCCCACGGCCTGATAGCCGACAATGATGACATGGTTTTCCCGGCGCCCGAGATTGTGACGCAGATGATGCACTATGCGACCACCGGTACACATGCCGCTGCCAGCTATAATGATGGCGCCGCTGCGCAGCTTGTTGATGGCCTTGGAGTCATCGGCGGTGCGCGACAGGTGCAGATTGCGCAGTTTCGGCATTTCATTAAAAGCGCGGCGCAGGCGCGTCGCTTCCTCATCGTACAGATGGGGATATTCCCAGTAAATCCTGCTCGCCTCTATGGCCATGGGACTGTCCAGAAACACATGCCAGCGATCCAGGTCCCAGGCGTCGTAATGCTTGCCCAGCATGTAGAGTATTTCCTGGCTGCGACCTATGGCAAAAGCGGGAATCAGTATATTGCCCTTGTTGTGGCGCGCCTCGGAGATGATTTCGCCTATCTCGCGCACGGTTTCCTCACGCTCCCGGTGCAGGCGATTGCCATAGGTGCTTTCCATCAGCACCACGTCGGCGTCTTTGATTACTTCGGGGTCATTCAGGATCGGGCTGTCATACTGACCCACATCGCCGCTGAACACGAGCTTGCGTTTTTTGTCGCCCTCCTGCAACCAGACTTCGACGCTGGTGGAGCCCATGATATGACCGGCATCGCGGAATTGTATGGTGACACCGGGCAGTATTTCACGTTTTGTGCGATAGCGGTTGCCCACCAGCAATTTCAGGACTTTCTGCACATCCTTGTCGCGATACAGCGGTTCGACCAGCGGTTTTTTCTTTTTCGCCAGACGGCGGTTCTGGCGTTTGGCGTCATATTCGCCCAGTCGCGCCGCATCTTCCAGCAACACTTCGCATAAATCGGCCGTGGCGTTCTGGCAGTAGATGGGGCCGCGAAAGCCCTGTTTCACCAGCAGCGGCAGACGCCCGGAATGATCCAGATGGGCGTGGCTGAGCACCACGCAATCCAGCGATTTCGGGTCGAACGGAAACGGGGCGCGATTGCGTTCGACGTCTTCGCGCCGGCCCTGTATCAAACCGCAATCGAGCAGAAAACGCCGGTCGCCGACCCGCACGATATGGCAGGAACCGGTCACTTCACCCGCTGCGCCGAAAAACTCGATTTCCATACCGTTGCCCCGTCAGACTGCTATGACTTGTCCGGTTTTTCCGGCGCTTCGAACGGCACCACGACATTGCCCTGCGGCTCGTCGGTGAAATGCGGTCGCGCCGTGCTGGGGCGGCCAGCCGCCTCCGCCAGTTCCGCTTCGCGGGCGGCGATCAGTTGCATGCAGGCGCGTATATCCTGCATGGTCGCCTTGCTCAGGGGATGTTTCATGCCGGCTGGCGTCGCCGTATCCCTGGCGACAGCGGACAGGGTATGTTTCATCGCTTTCAGTATCTGTTCTTCTTTGGATAAACCATCCATATGCGTTCTCTCGTCGGGGCCGCAATCCTATTGCGCCGTTACTGATAATAGTAATCGTATCTGGTCAGCAGATCATTGGTGATTTCCCAGGCTTCATTGTAGGAAAAATTGGCGCCTTTCGGGATAACGATTTTCACGTACAGCTGTTTGCCATAGTCATCCTTGTACTTCTGGAGCTGTTGGTGGAGTTCCTGCTCAGACACTCGCCGGGATTCAGTCTTTCCGACCCCTTGCAGGTCGAACACCGGCTTGCCACCCTGACGCGCCAGCCGCACGGTCACGACCTTCTTGTCGATGGGACTTCGCGCCGGACCAATAAGCTTGTTGTATTTTTCCTCCAGCGCCGAATAGACCGAACGCTGGTTGGCCAGCGCCAGTTCGGTTTCCTGTTGCTTGCTGCGCAAATCATTGATAACAATTTCCATTTGCGACAGTTTTTGCGCGGCCTCTTCCTCCATCTGTTTTTTCTGCTGTCCCAGCACCAGGATGGTCTGCTCGTTTTCGGCCAGTTTCTTTTCTGTTTTCAGTTTTTCTGCATTCAGATTTCCAATGATAACCTGCATGTTCTTGAGCTGGGCGTCCTGATCCTTCAGTTTTTTGTCGAGCATTTTCTGGTTGTCGCCGAGCAACAGTATTTTCATTTCCTTGGCGCGCAAAGCCTGCTCCAGCAAACTGTTGCGCGCGCGCAGGGCAGATTCGGATTCCTGCGTCTCGGACAGCTGTTCCTTGGTCAGCCGTTCGGTACGCAGGGTTTGCTCCAGTTCGGTAATCAACTCGGTGTTCTTCAACACCACCACCAGCATGGAAAACATGAAAATCATCAGCACCACGGTCATGATGTCGGTAAACGTGGGCCAGATGGAATCCTCCGCGCCGCTGGTGTCGGCAGTTTCCTCGAAATCGATGGATTGTCCAAAAATATGTGACATGTCGGAGCCCGCCTCAGACGTCTATGCGGAAGCCCTTGGCCAGCAGCACGGTCATATTTTCCAGTTGCAGGCCCAGTTTGTTGAGCTGCTCGTTCTGCTTGTCGCTCCAGTCGGACATTTTTTCCAGACTGATGGCAATGCCGTCGGTATCGGCGCGCAGGGTCTGCACCGCTTTGGCCAGTTCCCCCACCACCTCGAAAATCTGCCGGTTGGTGGTGTCCGAATCATAGGCAAACTCCGGCACGACATAAGTCAGCACCGCATCTTCCAGGCGCGCGAACACGGTGGAATGCACCGACAGCAGCTTGTGAAAAAAGTAGGTATAGATGAAATAGGCGACGATCGCCGTGGCGGTCGTGGTCAGCGCCGTATTCATGCCATGCAGAACCAGTTCCATGCCTTCGCCGGATACCGAGTCCAGCACATCGCTGGCCCCCGCCAGCGCCAGCAACAGAGAAATGATCGTGCCGAATACGCCCGCCAGTATCAGTATATTGTTGACAAAACGCGGAAAATTCAGGTTTCTGCCGGCTTCGGCCATCATGATGGAAGAAATGATGCCGTGATTGATCGGCACATTGCGTTCATGCAGGTCGCGTATGCGCATGAAACGCTCGCCGATGAGGGAATCCTCGTCGATCTTGCGCGCCAGACGTTCACTGCCCTGTTGTCGGGATTTGACGAACAACAGGATATTCCTCTCTTCCCGAGAATACACCAGAAAGGAAATAATCAGCTTGATAATGCCCACCACGAACAGGCCGACAATCACCGCATTCAGCACCAGACCCAGCGACGAGGCCTGGCCATGGAAATAGATGGCCTTGATAAAATCACGCTGCCAGAAAGCCAGTGCGGCAATGACTGGCAATATGATCACCATTTGTATCAATGCTTCGCGTCCCGCGTTGCCTCTTTTCATGATTAAGCCTCTTTTATCCTAGTATCTGCCAGCCGCGCGTTTCAGCAGTATCCGCGCCTGAGTCAGATAGGCAACACATTCAGCCTGTCTGCTGGCAATGTCCGCCTGCCGCGCCGCGCGTATTTTCTGCATGGCCAGCGCCCAGTCCGCCGAGCCGCCGGGCCGG
>JALXFQ010000396.1 GCA_027067235.1 Gammaproteobacteria bacterium | reverse complement strand
GCGCGCGCCCACGGTTTTTTCAGGCCGCGCGTCGCCGCGACTGTTTCCGATACCGCTGCGTGTGCCGGCATGCGCATGAAAGCCAGTTGATACAGACCGGCCAGAATGAGCATCAGCAGATCCTGATCCTTGCGTTTCAGGGGCTTTTTCATCAACTGGCTGGCGCTGAATTGCAGACAGGCGAAATGGCGGATTACGCCATAGGCAATTTCCCGGACCAGCGCGGCATCACGCGGTGCCAATGCGTCCATCTCCTGCAGTACGCGATCAAGCGAGCGGCCTTCTGTAACCACCCGGAAGATGATTCTGGCCGCCGCCAGGCGTGGATTTTGCGCCATGGAAAGATTCCTGGTCTGTCAGGTGTAGCGGTTATAGCGTATCTGGCAGCCAAGAGCGAGGGCGTCGCTGGCCGGTCATGGCCGGGGTTTGCGCAATCGGGCTGGTGTGCAGGTTTTTCCGGAACGGCAGGGTTAGCATGGTGCTTAGCCAAAGGCTATCGAACATTTTGTTATAATCAATTAGATTTATATTTCGCGTCGTCATAACATGCCGCTGTGCCGAGGATGAGCAGCTGTTCTGTCGAGATTGGGATGGTCAGCGGCTCGCGCCTCAAGTACAGTGGGACAACACCCGGGCTCCCCCGGGTTTTTTGACCCATTCTTTAACCTAACAATCAGGAGGAATACCCTATGGATCTTAAAGGTTCAAAAACCGAACAGGCTTTGAAAGACGCATTTGCTGGCGAATCCCAGGCCAACCGCCGTTATCTGTATTTCGCGGCCAAGGCCGATATCGAAGGCCAGAATGACGTGGCTGCGGTTTTTCGTTCCACTGCCGAAGGTGAAACCGGCCACGCGCACGGCCATCTGGAATATCTGGAAGCTGTCGGCGATCCGGCCACCGGCCTGCCCATCGGTTCCACCGATGACAACCTGAAGTCTGCGATAGCCGGCGAAACCCACGAGTACACCGATATGTACCCGGGCATGGCGAAAGACGCCCGCGAGGAAGGTTTCGACGAAATTGCCGACTGGTTCGAGACGCTGGCCAAGGCCGAGCGCTCTCACGCCAACCGTTTCCAGAAAGCGCTGGACAACATGGCGTAATTGCATGGAGATGTCCGGGGGCGTGTTGCTCCCGGGCGTATTCCCGAGGCTTGAGGTTGCAGGCTTGAGGCAGGAGGTTCGCCAACTTTATATCTTAGCTGGTATAAAGCGGCGCTCCTGAAATCTCCAGCTTCCAACCTGAAGCCTGACCCATAAAGAGGCAGAAAAATGGCAGCTATTAAAGAAGGAAATCTGGAAGCCCCCACGCGGCATCCGCTGGACTGGAAAAACCCGGAGTTCTATGACGAAGGCAAAGTCTTCGCCGAAATGGAACGGGTTTTTGACCTGTGCCACGGCTGTCGTCGCTGTGTGAGCCTGTGCAACGCCTTTCCCACCCTGTTCGACCTGGTGGACGAGTCCGACACCATGGAAGTGGACGGCGTGGACAAGCAGGACTACTGGAAAGTGGTGGATCACTGTTATTTGTGCGACCTGTGTTACATGACCAAATGCCCGTATATTCCGCCGCACGAATGGAACATCGATTTTCCGCATCTGATGCTGCGCGCCAAGGCGCTGAAATTCAAAACCCGGGGCGCATCGCTGCGCGACCGGTTTCTTTCCAGCACCGACGCGGTGGGCAAATACGCCAGCCTGCCGGTGATCGTCAATGTGGTGAATACCGCCAACAAGACCAAGCCGGTGCGTACTGTTATGCAAAAAATTGCCGGCATCGACGACGACGCTATTTTGCCCGAATACCACAGCAAAACCCTGCGCGACCGTCTGCAGGACCGGCGCGATACCAACGCCCGGGGCGAACCGGCGGGTCGCACCCGGGGCAGGGTCGCCCTGTTCGCCACCTGCTACGGCAACTATAACGAGCCGCATATTGGCGAAGACCTGGTGGCGGTATTCGAACACAACGACATTCCCGTGACTATCGCCGAAAGGGAACAATGCTGCGGCATGCCCAAGCTGGAACTGGGTGATCTGGAAGCGGTGAACGCCGCGAAGGAAGCCAACATACCGGTGCTGGCGAAGCTGGTGGACGCAGGCTGGGACATCGTTGCTCCGGTGCCGTCCTGCGCGCTGATGTTCAAGCAGGAACTGCCGCTGATGTACCCGGATGACGCCGAAGTGCAGAAAGTCGGCCAGGCCATCTTCGACCCGTTCGAGTACCTCGCCATTCGCGAGAAGGCGGGCAAGATGAAGACCGATTTCAAAAAACCGCTGGGCAAGGTCAGCTATCACGCCGCCTGTCACCAGCGCGTCCAGAATGTGGGCCGCAAGACTTTCGATATCCTGAAAATGATTCCCGATACTGAAGTGGACATCATCGAGCGCTGCTCCGGTCACGATGGCACCTACGCGGTAAAGGCGGAATTCCACGATGTTTCCATGAAGATCGTGCGGCCCATCGCCAGCAAGATCAAACAGAGCCAGCCCGACCATTACGGCAGCGACTGTCCCATGGCTGGTCACCAGATCGAAAACGGGCTGAAAGACGGCAGCAAGCCGGAGCATCCGATGACGCTGTTACGCAAGGCTTATGGGATTTAGTGACTGGTGATTGGAGAAAACAAATGGCAAAACTGACACGCGAAAACCTGATGTCTCTGGAGGAATACCACGCTGCGCGCCCGGAATTCCGCAAGGAAATCATGGCGCACAAGAAAAACCGCCAGGTGGCCATTGGCCCCAATGCGACCTTGTATTTCGAAGATGAAAAGACCATGCGCTACCAGGTGCAGGAAATGCTGCGCATTGAGAAAATATTCGACGCCGAAGGCATCAATGAAGAGCTGGAAGCCTATAATCCGCTGATTCCCGATGGCGCCAACTGGAAAGCCACCTTCATGCTGGAATTTCCCGACGTCGAGGAACGCAAACAGCGGTTGGCGCAGTTGATCGGCATCGAAAAAAAAGTTTGGGTGCGGGTCGGTGATGCAGACAGGGTTTACCCCATTGCCAATGAAGACCTGGAGCGCGAAACCGAGGAAAAAACCTCGTCCGTGCATTTCCTGCGTTTCGAACTGACGCCGGACATGGTGGCGGCGGCGAAATCCGGCGCGCCCATTCGCATGGGCATCGACCACGAGAATTACCGCTACGAAGTAACCGTGCCGGAGAATGTGCGAGCGTCGCTGGTTGAGGATCTGGACTGATGCGGCGCATCCACAAAATCCGAATCGGGAGCTGATGCTTCATGCGTCGGTTCGCAGACCTGCAAAGCGCAGCGCAAATGAAAAAAACCCACCAGAAACAGGAGAAACATCATGGCTAACGAAGGTTATCATGCGGCGCATCCACAAAATCCGAATCGGGAGCTGATGCTTCATGCGTCGAATTTGGCAGACCTGCAAAGCGCAGCGCAAATGAAAAAAACCCACCAGAAACAGGAGAAACATCATGGCTAACGAAGGTTATCACGAACCCATAAACGAACTCACCGACCAAACCCGCGACATGCACCGCGCCATCACTTCGCTGATGGAAGAGCTGGAAGCCGTGGACTGGTACAACCAGCGCGTTGACGCCTGCAGGGACGACGAGCTGAGAGCGATCCTCGCGCACAATCGTGACGAAGAGAAGGAGCACGCGGCCATGGTGCTGGAATGGATTCGCCGCCAGGACCCGGCCATGGACAAGGAGTTGAAAGACTATTTGTTTACCGACAAGCCTATCGCCCATGGCTGAGTTGGTGCTGGCACGGCGCAGCGCTCCGGCCCCGGGCCTGCGGCCAGCAGTCCTGACATGACCCTGACCGAGCTTCGCTATATCACTGCTGTTGCCCGCGAGCGCCATTTTGGCCGTGCGGCGGCGGCGTGTTTCGTCAGTCAGCCCACGCTCAGCGTGGCGGTAAAAAAGCTCGAGGAGGAACTGGGGGTGATTCTGTTCGAGCGCACCCATACTGACATATCCCTTACGCCCATCGGAAACAAAGTGGTGCAGCAGGCGCAGCGCGTACTGGAAGAAGCGCAGAACCTGAAGACCATTGTATCCAGCGCCGGCGATCCGCTGAAAGGTCCGCTGCGGGTGGGCGTGATCTACACCATCGGGCCTTATC
>JALXFQ010000395.1 GCA_027067235.1 Gammaproteobacteria bacterium | reverse complement strand
TGAGTACATCAAGAACCAGGAACGTGAAGAAAGACGTCAAGAGCAGATGAGATTGGCGGGATTGTAGACTATAGCCCCCTCTGGGGGCTTTCATCATACTACCCGCTCTGCGGGTAGTATTTGATTTGAGTATATCCCTTGAAAATACTGGGCATAGAGACTTCCTGCGACGATACTGGCGTGGCCATCTACGATACTGACAATGGTCTGCTGGCGCATGGCGTGGCTGACCAGCTCGCAACCCACGCCGAATACGGCGGCGTAGTGCCGGAACTGGCGGCGCGCGATCACATACGCAAGCTGTCGCCGCTGGTGCAATGCGTACTGGATCAAGCACGGCTGACAGTCAGCGATATGGACGGCGTTGCCTACACGCGTGGGCCAGGCCTGGCCGGGGCCCTGCTGGTAGGCGCGGGCTATGGGCGCAGTCTGGCCTGGGCACTGGATATCCCCTCGGTGGGCGTACATCACATGGAAGGTCACTTGCTGGCGCCCATGCTGGAGGAAAACCCGCCGGCTTTTCCGTTTCTGGCGCTGCTGGTTTCCGGCGGACACACCTTGCTGGCGGATGTGCAGGGGCTGGGGCGTTACCGGATTCTGGGCGAATCGCTGGACGATGCTGCTGGCGAGGCCTTCGACAAGACCGCCAAGCTATTGGGTCTGGGTTACCCCGGCGGGCCGGTGCTGGCGCAGGCGGCGGAGCAGGGCAATCCGCAGCGATTCCGTTTCCCGCGTCCCATGTGCGACCGCCCGGGGCTGGATTTCAGTTTTTCCGGCCTGAAAACCTTTGCCCTGACCACCATCCAGAATAGTGATGACAGCGCGCAGACGGTGGCGGATATCGCCTGGGCGTTTCAGGACGCGGTGGCGGATGTCATGGTCATCAAATGCCGCCGCGCGCTGCAACAAACCGGCCACCAACGTCTGGTTGTGGCCGGTGGCGTCAGCGCCAACAGCGAACTACGCAAGCGTCTGGCGGGCCTGGCGGCGGACATGCGTGCCGAAGTATTCTACCCGCGGCTGGCGTTCTGCACCGACAACGGCGCCATGATAGCCTATGCTGGCGCCATGCGCTTGCTGGCGGGCGAGCGTCAGGGCGAAGGCTTCGATATCAAACCACGCTGGCCCATTTCGGACATTTCATGAAAGCGGGAAAGACGGATTCGGACAGCGGATCCGAAGCGTCAATCGCCAATTCTGGATTCGGTTCCGTCCAGCAAACGGCGAATGTTGTCCCGGTGACGCCAGAACAGCAGAGCCGATGACGCCAGCGCATAGATGACCAGCGCCGGAGATTTCAGGAAAATGGCGACCAGGATGGGCGCGGCCGCCGCTGCTGAAAGCCCGCCCAGCGAGGAATAGCGGGAAGCTTTCGCTACGATCAACCAGATACCCACCATGATCAGCGCCACCAGCGGGCTCAGGGCGATATAGGTGCCAAAGCCGGTGGCCACACCCTTGCCGCCGCGGAAACCGGTGTAGAGCGGAAACAGATGGCCGAGAAAGGCGCCCATGGCGGCCAGCGCCACCAGTACCGGGCCACCACCGGCCATTTTTGCCAGCAGTACCGGAATCACGCCTTTCAGTACATCACCCAGCAGAGTCAGCGCTGCGGCTTTTTTTCCGCCGATGCGCAATATATTGGTAGCCCCCGGGTTTTTCGAGCCGGTGGTGCGCGGATCCGGCAGTCCCATGAGTCTGGCGACTACCACGGCCGATGAAATGGAGCCGATCAGGTAGGCAAGCAGGGGAAACAGGAGCAGGCGCATGGGGCGTAAACGGTCAGGTGAATTCGGAAGCAAAAAGATATAACCTGCTTTGTCTTTCAATGCAACGAAACAGGATACAGTCGGTCATGGATACGGTTTTTCTGCACGGTCTGAAATGCAAGGCCATCATTGGCGCTCGCGACTGGGAAAAGCGCGTGCGGCGTGATCTGGTCATTGATCTGGACATGGGGCTGGATCTGCGCCCCGCCGCGCAATCGGATGATCTGGAAAAAACAGTCAACTACAGTGAAGTCTGCCGGCGCGTGACGGCGCTGGTGGAGGCGTCGCGACTGGATTTGCTGGAAACCCTGGCCGAGCAGATTGCCGACCTGTTACTGACAACGTTTCCGCTGCAATGGTGCCGGGTGCGCATCAACAAGCCCTATGCAGTGTCCGGCGTACCGCAAGTCGGCGTGCTTGTCGAACGCCGGCATAGCGCCGAGGCCAGTCACTCCGGCGCCTGAGCCGCTTTCGCCTCGGCCGCGGAGGCAAACCGGCAGGGGCGCGGGATCATGCGCCAGCCTTGCTGTTCCACATCGGTAGAACAGGCCCATTTCACCACATGCTGGTCCATGCCGAACAACTGCATGGAAAGACGCTTGCCTTTCAGCAGGCCGTTTACGCCATTCCTCTTGAACACCAGATCAATGGTGCAACCGCCTGTGGCATCGGGTTTGCCGCCGGTATCGACCTGGTTTGCATACAGGTCGCTGTAGGCGGTGTTTCTGGCGATGCCGTAGGCCGGCAACGCCTTGCTGCTGTTGTCAGGGCACTGGTGGGTGGTTGCGTAATACATGGTCACGCCGGGTTGCAGCGAACGCGCCCTGTGAAACGATTCATCCACCTGCTCCTGAATGCCTTGCATGACGTGCTGGCTGATGGCGGGCATGGCCATGGCGGCGAGGATGGCAATGATGCCGATGACCACAATCAGCTCGATCAGGGTGAATGCGCTGTTTTTCTGCATATGGGCAAGTATAGACGCAATCTCGCGAGGCGACAGAGCGCAGACGTCAGGCGCAATGGCAGCGACATTTTTCAAGAAAAGACCGGGCGCGTCCGGCCAGCGCGTTTTCGTCAATCACCGGCAAATCGGGCCGCAGCGCCATGATGGTCTGCGCAAAGCCACCGCTGCCATGGCCAATTTCGTTACCCGCCAGGTCGAAAACCGGCGTATCGTTTGTTCCACAGCTGGGCGAAGCGGATTTCAGCACCAGCCCTGACAGCCGCGGGTTATCCCGCAGGAACTGCCGGGCGCATTCACGCAATGCCGCGGTAACATCCAATGCTCTGTTGTCCACGCCCAGCACGCGCCGCCGGTCATGCGTCTGAACTATCTCGATTTTCGCTCGCGGTACGCCCAGGCCGATGGCCATTTCCGGACAGATGGCGATGAGCCGGGCTGATTTTGCCAGAACCGAGAGAACATACGGGTCGGGTTTGCTGGCGCCATCGTAACGCACCGGCTGGCCCAGCAGACAGGCGCTGACCGCAATCAGTGGCTGCCGGACGTGTTCAGATGTCAATGCTGCGGCCGCCGTCCACGGCGATCACCTGACCGGTAATGTAATGCGCTTCTGACACCAGAAAGCGGATGGTGGTGGCGATGTCGGACGGATCGCCGATATGTTTCAGCGAGGTGCGCGACAGAATGCGTTGCCTGGCAAGCTCATCCATGTTGTTCTCCGGCCACAGTATGGCGCCGGGCGCGACCGCATTGACGCGGATTTTCGGGCCCAGCTCTCTGGCCAGCGCCCTGGTCAGCATGATGACGCCGGCCTTGGCGGCAGAGTAGATCGGGTGTCCCTTGAGCGGACGCTCGCCATAGACGTCAGCCATGTTGATAATATTGCCGTGACGGGTATCACGAATCTGGCCGAGCCAGGGCGCCGCCGCCTGGGACAGGAAAAAAGGTACTTTCATGTTGATGCCCACCAGCAAATCCCAGTCCTTTTCCGTGGCCTTGCCGATCTCGGTGGGGTAAAAGGCGGAAGCATTGTTCACCAGGATGTCCAGCCGGCCGAAGGCTTCCACCGCCTGTTGCACCAGATGTTCGAGTTTGGCCAGTTCCAGCAGGTCGCCCTGTACCAGAACTACCGAATTTTCGCGCTGTGCATTGAGGTCGGCCTGCAGCTTGCGCGCGGCGTCGGCCGAGCTGCGATAATGCATGACCAGATCGATGCCGTCGGCATGCAGTGTGCGGCAGGTTTCCGCGCCGATACGTTTGGCGCCGCCGGTGACCAGTGCCACCCTGCGCGTATGTTTGGTGTTATTATCCGCCATTCCTTTTTCCCCTGTTGACCTGACAAAATAAGGCCAGCTTCATGACAGCGCAAGCATTTTATCAGTCAGCCCGAGAGCTGGCG
>JALXFQ010000394.1 GCA_027067235.1 Gammaproteobacteria bacterium | reverse complement strand
CGGTTACCGGCTGTTTGTCGATCGCCTGCTGCGGGTCGAGCCCCTGGAGCCGCGTTTTATCAACGAAATCGAGCAGGAGCTGACCAGCGAGGTGGATCCCGACAAGCTCACCGCCACGGCGTCAGACTTGCTGTCCCGTTTCACGCATCTGGCCAGCGTGGTGGTGATGCCGGCGCAGCAGGAAGCCACTTTACACCAGCTCGAATATCTGCCCCTGTCCGGTGAGCGCGTACTGGTGATTCTGGTTACCGAAGACGGTCGCGTGCAAAACCGCGTCATCCACACTGACAAGGAATACGGCGCGGCGGAGCTGGTAGAGGCGGCCAACTATTTCAACGAACGCTTCAGCCATCTGCCCCTGAGCGAGGTCAAGCGCGAGATCATGCGCGAAATCGTCAGCGACCGTGAGGAAATGAACCGGCTGCTGGACATGACCCTGAATATGGCCAGGGCCCTGTTCGAGGAGGACTCCGGAGCTGATCAGGTAAAGGTTTCCGGCGAATCCCATCTGTTTGACACGCCGGATCTGAACAGCGTCGAGCAGTTGCGCGACGTTATGGACATGCTCAAGCAGAAGCAGGATCTGCTGACCCTGCTGGACAAGAGCATGAAAGCGGACGGTATCCAGATTTTTTTCGGCGAGGAGTCCGGTTACGAAATGCTCAGCGGCTACAGCCTGGTGACGCGGCCGTATCACGCCGAAGGCCGGGTGATAGGCACCCTGGGCGTGATCGGGCCGGCGCGCATCGCCTATCGCGAGGTCATTCCGGTGGTGGATGTGACCGCCAAGCTGCTGGGCCAGGCGCTGGACCGCCAGCTCTTGTAAACGCTTCGGCGCATCCCCATAAAACCGGCAATTATGGTAACGAGGTTTTGCCCCAATGAATGACAAAGACAAGAACGGCCATCAGGAGCAGGAACAGGCTCTGGATGACGCCGTGGAGGAAATCAACGCTGAAGCGGAAGAATCCGGCGAAGTTGATGTGGAAAAACTGCAGGCGGAGCTGGCCGAGGCCAGGGAAAAATATGTTCGCGCCCACGCCGAAATGGAAAATGTGCGCCGTCGCGCGGACAATGAAGTGGCCAAGGCGCGCAAGTTCGCCATCGAAAACTTCGCCACCGAGTTGCTGCCGGTGAAAGACAGCCTGGAACTGGCCAGCTCGGTGGAAATCGCCGACGACAACGCCGAGGCGCTGGAAAAAATGCGCGAGGGCCTGGAGCTGACGCTGAAAATGCTGGAAAAGGCGTTCGAGAAATTCAACGTGGAAGAACTGAATCCGGCCTCGGGCGAGCAGCTGGACCCGGAGGCCCATCAGGCCATGGGTACGCTGGAGTCCGACGAACACGAACACAATCAGGTGGTGAACGTGGTGCAGAAAGGCTACCGGCTGAATGACCGGTTGCTGCGCCCGGCCATGGTCATGGTGGCCAGAAAATCCGGCTAAACGGTTGAAACAATAAACGGCGCCCTTATTTAATCGGGCAGCAAGAATAAATCTTTAGGAGATCAATGATGGGAAAAGTTATCGGAATTGACCTGGGTACGACCAACTCCTGCGTGGCAGTGATGGAAAACGGCAAGCCCAAGGTTCTGGAAAATGCGGAAGGCAAGCGCACAACGCCTTCGGTGGTAGCGTATGTCGATGGCGGCGAAGTACTGGTGGGCGATCCGGCCAAGCGTCAGGCGGTGACCAATCCGGAGAACACGATCTACGCGGTAAAGCGCCTGATTGGCCGCAAGTTTGACGAAGATGTGGTGAAGCGCGATATCGAGCTGATGCCCTACAAGATCGTCAAGGCGCCCAATGGCGACGCCTGGGTGGAAGTCAACGGCAAGCAGATGGCGCCGCCGGAAATTTCAGCGCGCATCCTGATGAAACTGAAAAAGGACGCGGAAGCCTATCTGGGTGAAGACGTGGCCGAAGCGGTGATTACCGTGCCGGCCTATTTCAATGATTCACAGCGCCAGGCCACCAAGGACGCAGGCAAGATTGCCGGTCTGGAAGTCAAGCGCATCATCAACGAACCGACCGCGGCGGCGTTGGCCTACGGCATGGACAAGAAAGGCGGTGACAGCACCGTGGTGGTATATGACCTCGGCGGCGGCACTTTCGACGTGTCCGTGATCGAGATTGCCGACGTTGACGGCGAGCAGCAGTTTGAAGTGCTGTCCACCAATGGCGATACCTTCCTTGGCGGCGAAGACTTTGACAACCGCCTGATGGAATACCTGGCGGAAGAATTCAAGAAAGACACCGGTGTGGATCTGCACAGCGACCCGCTGGCGTTGCAGCGCCTGAAGGAAGCGGCGGAAAAAGCCAAGATCGAGCTGTCCTCCACGCAGCAGACCGACGTCAATCTGCCCTATATCACGGCGGATGCATCCGGCCCGAAACACCTGAATATCAAGGTAACCCGCGCCAAGCTGGAATCGCTGGTGGAAGACCTGATTGCGCGCTCTGTCGAGCCCTGCAAGACGGCGCTGAAAGATGCGGGCGTTTCCGCTTCGGATATCAGCGATGTGATTCTGGTTGGCGGTCAGACCCGCATGCCGAAAGTGCAGGAAGTGGTGGCAGAAGTGTTCGGCAAGGAGCCGCGCAAGGACGTCAACCCGGACGAAGCGGTAGCGCTGGGCGCAGCCATTCAGGGCGGCGTGCTGGCCGGAGACGTCAAGGACGTGTTGCTGCTGGATGTCACGCCGTTGTCGCTGGGTATCGAAACCATGGGCGGCGTCATGACCAAGCTGATCGAGAAGAACACCACGATCCCGACCAAGGCGTCGCAGACCTTCTCAACGGCGGAAGACAACCAGAGCGCGGTGACGGTGCATGTATTGCAGGGCGAGCGCGAGATGGCGGCGGGCAACAAGTCGCTGGGGCGTTTCGATCTGACCGATATTCCGCCGGCACCGCGTGGTGTACCTCAAATCGAGGTGACTTTCGATATCGACGCCAACGGCATACTGCATGTTACGGCAAAGGACAAGGCGACCGGCAAGGAGAACAAGATCGTGATCAAGGCCGGCTCCGGTTTGACCGAGGAAGAAGTCGAGCGCATGGTGCAGGACGCGGCGGCTCATGCCGCGGAAGATCACAAGGCGCGCGAACTGGCCGACGCCCGCAACCAGGGCGATGCGCTGGTGCATTCAGTGAAGAAGTCGGTCTCTGAAATGGGCGACAAGCTGGATGCCGCCGAGAAGGAGAAGATCGAGTCCGCCATCGCCGAGCTGGAAGAAGCGCTGAAAGGCGATGACAAGGACGCCATTACGGCCCGGACCGAAGCCCTGACCCAGGCCAGCAATTCCATGGCCGAGAAGATGTATGCCGATGCCGGCGCGGCTGCGGGTGATGCCGGGGCTGCCGGTGGCGGCGAGTCAGCTGGTGGCGGCGACGATGATGTGGTCGATGCCGAATTCGAGGAAGTCGATGACGACAAAAAATAACAGCGAGTGGTAGCGGGGGAGGTGTGCGAAAGCGCGCCTCCCTTTTTTGGTGTTTATAAAAGAAAAAAGTCGAATCATGTCAAAACGGGATTATTACGAAGTTCTCGGCGTCAGCCGCACGGTAACGCAGATGGAACTGAAAAAGGCCTACCGCCGCAAGGCCATGAAATATCATCCTGACCGTAATCCCGGTGATGCCGAGGCCGAGGCGCGGTTCAAGGAATGCAAGGAAGCCTATGAAGTGCTGGGCGATCCGCAGAAGAAGGCCGCCTATGACCAGTTCGGCCATGCCGGTGTCGATCCTTCCATGGGTGGCGCCGGAGCCGGCGGCGCTGCCGGCGGTTTTGGAGATATTTTTGGCGATATTTTCGGCGACATTTTTGGCGGCGGGGCCCAGGGCCGGCGCGCCAGCCGCGGCGCGGATCTGCAGTACAATCTGGAAATCACACTAGAAGATGCGGTGCGCGGCACGGAAGTGGAAATCCGCGTGCCCAGCATGCAGAACTGCGATGCCTGTCATGGCAGCGGCGCCGAGGCTGGCTCGTCGCCGGTGACCTGCGCCACCTGTAACGGCCACGGCCAGGTGCGCATGCAGCAGGGCTTTTTTTCCGTGCAGCAGACCTGCCCGCAATGTCGCGGCCGCGGCCAGATCATCGAAAACCCCTGCAAGCAATGCCACGGCCAGGGCCGGGTGCAGAAACACAAGACCCTGTCGGTGAAAATTCCGGCGGGTATTGATCACGGCGACCGCATTCGTCTGCAC
>JALXFQ010000393.1 GCA_027067235.1 Gammaproteobacteria bacterium | reverse complement strand
AGTTGCCGCTGCAGCCCCCGGAACAGCCGTAGTGCCCGGGCTTCCTCGCGGGTTTCGATGAAGATCAGCGGCGTTTGCGAGCGCAGCAGTACTTCCAGATCGTCTATTTCATGCATGCAACAGTTATAGACAATCAGAGTCAGCTGTCACGCATTAACCGGCCACTCACAGCCGGTTGTACTTGGTGGCGAGGCCCCTGCTCTTTTCCACCGGGTACTTTTTTTCGTTAAGCGCTATTTTCTCGCGCGCCGATGCGATGAGATCAATATCCAGTTTGTCCGCCAGCCGAACCAGATAAATCAGCACGTCGGCCATTTCCAGCGCCACTTCCCGCTCGGTTTCAGCATCCAGGTGGCGGCTCTGTTCCTGCGTCAGCCACTGAAAATGCTCCAGCAGTTCTGCCGCTTCCACGATTAACGCCGAGGCGAAGTTTTTTGGCGAATGAAACTGGTCCCAGTCGCGCTCGGCGGCAAACTCGCGCAACTGGTGTTTGAGTGATTCCAGTGAGTCAGCAGACATGCGGCGCCCGGTCAGGAGTCAACCGCATGCTTGTTGTCATGGATTTCGGCGCGCAGTGTGGGGACGAAATCCTGGTAGATTTTTTCCAGAGAAAGCAGATCCCTGCGGCGTGTTCTGGGCATTTTTTTCAGGCCGATGTTTTCGATGGAGCGGCGCACCCTGTCCTTGATGCGGGACCACAGGGCGGACAGATCGGCCTCGTCGCCCAGGGCATAGTCATCGCGGTGCAGTCGCTCGAATATGCCGGTCAGTCCGTTGATGATTTCGGTCTGACGCCGGGCCAGTACCACGCGCGAGACGGCATACAGTATGGCGGCAATGACTGGCCCGCCGATGCCGAAGGCCAGTACTGCGGATATCGCCTGCGGCCCGACGTCGTACCACAGCCATGCGGCCACTGCCAGGCCGATCAGCGCAAAGCCGGTGATGGCAATCAGCCAGGGCAGACGCGCGCGCCGGAACATGGCAGCCGCTTCGTTGAGCACGCGCGCATGGGCATGCAGATAGCGGGCATTATCAAACAAACGGGTTAATATATTGTCAACGCGGCGCATGGGCGCGCGCTGGATTTCCTCCAGCACCTGATCGCGGGCGTTGTCGAAATCGGTAATCGGCAGGGCGGTTTCCTTGTGCACCCAGGGACCGGGTATGTAGATGTTGTAGATCAGCGGCACATCCTTGGTGGGAATGACTTTGGACAGATTCCAGGTCAGCGCGCCGTAGGCGCGGGCGAAATCATGCAGGTTGCGAAACTGGTCCATCTTGTTGAGCACCAGTATCAGTTTGTGGCTGACATCGCGCAGGGCCTGACGCATGACGCTCAGGGTTTCGCCGGTGGTGCCGGGCTTGTCCGGGTCGAACATGAGCAGTATGACGTCCGCCTGCTCGGCAAACCAGCGTACCACCTGGGTAAAATCGTAGCCGCGGTCGGAAGCGGAATTGGCCGAGTCGATCATGCCGGGAGAATCGATCAGGGTGAGGCCGGCCAGTGCGGGAGATTCGCGCAGTTTCAGTTTGAGATGGCTGACCAGACCGGGCCCGTACTTGCGCAATTCGGCAAAGCCGAGCTCCGGATTGCTCACCAGCGAGTCACCGTCCTTTTCTTCCACTGTTGCGCCCTGGGCGATGACGGTGAAGCTGTCGTCGGTAGGCGCCACGCCGGTATTCTGGACTTCTTCACCCAGCAGATAGTTGATTAAAGTGGATTTTCCGGAAGAGTGATTGCCCACTAACAAAACCATGGGCCGACCCTTGCGGGCACCCGGATCCGGCGCCCGGCTGAACATGAGTTTCTGCGCCAGAGGATCGATAACCTCGGTGTAATAGCGGTTTGCTTGTCCCGCTATGCGGTCCAGTTCCGTGCTGTATCGGGTATTTTCAGCCATTCAATCGGATCCCTTTAATATGCCAGGTACTGGCTGGAGTATAACGCTTCGGCAGGAACAAAAAAGCCCCCGGAGAGCGACCCGTGGTTTGCAGACGGCAAAAAAAACCCCGCTTGCAGCGGGGTTTTTCAGTCCTGCTTGAGACGCAGATTACATCATGCCGCCCATGCCACCCATGGGATCCATGCCGCCACCCATGCCGCCGGCAGCAGGGCCCGCGTCCTTGTCTTCAGGCGCGTCGGCTACCATTGCCTCGGTGGTGGTTATCATGCTGGCGATGGAGACCGAGTTCTGCAGGGCGTTACGCGTCACCTTGGTGGGGTCCAGTATGCCCATGGCAATCATGTCGCCATATTCACCGGTGGCGGCATTGTAGCCCTCGTTACCGGAACGCTGCTTCACCTCGTTCAGCACCACGGAACCTTCCTCGCCAGCATTGGCGACAATCTGGCGCAGCGGCTCTTCCATGGCGCGGGTAACGATGTGAATACCGATCTCCTGGTCATGGTTATCGGCATCGGCAGAACCTGCCGCGTCGAGGCAGCGCACCAGCGCGGTGCCGCCGCCGGGTACGACGCCCTCTTCCACCGCGGCGCGGGTGGCGTGCAAGGCGTCTTCCACGCGCGCCTTCTTCTCTTTCATTTCCACTTCCGTGGCCGCGCCGACCTTGATCAGTGCCACGCCGCCGGCCAGTTTGGCCACGCGCTCCTGCATTTTTTCCTTGTCGTAGTCGGAAGTGGCCTCTTCGATCTGCTTGCGAATCTGGTTGACCCGCTCGGCAATATCATCGGGGTTGCCAGCGCCGTCAATGATGGTGGTGGTGTCCTTGGTGATCACCACGCGCTTGGCGGAACCGAGCTGCTCCAGGGTGGCGCCTTCCAGGCTCATGCCCACTTCCTCGGAAATCACCTGGCCGCCGGTGAGTATGGCGATATCCTGCAGCATGGCCTTGCGGCGGTCACCAAAACCGGGCGCCTTGACCGCGGCCACCTTGACGATGCCGCGCAGATTGTTCACCACCAGCGTGGCTAGGGCTTCGCCATCCACATCTTCGGCGATGATCAACAGCGGTTTGCCCGCCTTGGCGACCGCTTCCAGTACCGGCAACAGATCACGGATATTGGAAATTTTCTTGTCATGGATGAGGATCAGCGGACTTTCGTATTCCACCGACATGCTTTCCTGCTTGTTGACGAAATACGGCGACAGATAGCCGCGATCGAATTCCATGCCCTCGACCACTTCCAGCTCGTTGTCCAGACCAGAGCCTTCTTCCACGGTAATCACGCCTTCCTTGCCGACCTTGTCCATGGCTTCGGCAATGATCTGGCCGATGGAATCGTCGCCGTTGGCGGAAACCGTGCCAACCTGGGCGATTTCGTCAGAGCTGGTGCAGGGTCTGGACAGTTCCTTCAACTGATCCACTGCCTTGGCCACGGCCTTGTCCATGCCGCGCTTGAGATCCATGGGGTTCATGCCAGCGGCAACCGCTTTCACGCCTTCGCGCACCATGGCCTGGGCCAGCACCGTTGCGGTGGTGGTGCCATCGCCGGCATTGTCGGAAGTCTTGGAAGCCACTTCCTTCAGCATTTGCGCACCCATGTTTTCGAACTTGTCGGTCAGCTCGATTTCCTTGGCCACGGATACGCCGTCCTTGGTGACAGTGGGAGCGCCGAACGATTTGTCGAGCACCACGTTGCGGCCCTTGGGACCGAGGGTAACCTTTACCGCGTCGGCCAGAATGTTGACGCCGTTGACGATGCGGGCGCGCCCGCTTTCGCCGAATAATACTTCTTTACCTGCCATTGTTTATTCTCCTGTTGTTCGAAGATGCGTGGAAAGCCTGGCGGCTTATTCCACTACACCCATAATGTCGTCTTCACGCATGACCAGCAGCTCTTCGCCGTCGATCTTCACTTCCGTGCCGGAATACTTGCCAAACAGCACCCTGTCGCCTGCTTTGACGTCCAGCGGCTTCACGTCGCCGTTGTCCAGAATTTTGCCGTTGCCCACGGAAATCACTTCCCCCTGTGAAGGCTTCTCGGTGGCGCTGTCGGGAATTACGATACCGCCGGCGCTGACCTTCTCTTCCTCGAGACGGCGAACGACCACACGGTCATGTAATGGACGGATTTTCATTGGTTTCTCTCCTCGCGTGTAAACAAGATTGTTAGAGACAGAAAGAGAGCGCCAACCGGATTGTTAGCACTCTCCTTTGTTGAGTGCTAATTCTACGGCTGAGCGCTTCTTTGTCAAGCTGCGGGGCATATGGGGACGGCTTGCGGAAAAGTCAATGCGCGTCTGCG
>JALXFQ010000392.1 GCA_027067235.1 Gammaproteobacteria bacterium | reverse complement strand
CAGGCTACGGCAATGTGCTGGGCATCGACTCGGTACAGGAACAGGTGGATTTCGCCCAGTCCAGAGGCCTGAACGCCGAAAACCAGCGCGCCTTTGAATTTCTCGCGGACAACGCGGAAACCTGGGACGTCATTTTCTGCGAACAGGAACTCAACCACCTGACCAAGGACGAAATCATCGAATTCCTCGGCCTCGCCAGAGACGCCCTCAAACCCGGCGGCACCCTCATCGTCCACGGACTCAATGGCGCCAACCCCATCACCGGCGCAGAATGCCTGGCGCAGAACTATGACCACTACAACTCCTTCACCGAGTACTCCATCAGGCAGGTGCTGGAATATACCGGTTTCCAGGACATCAGGGCCTTGCCGCTGGATCTGTATGTTTTCTACAAAAACCCGGCGAACTACGTGCTGATTGCGGTATCGGCACTGCTGACAGGGATTTTCCGTGGGCTGTTTATCATGTACGGGAAATCCAACAGGATCTTTACCAAGAAGATTGCGGCGGTGGCGAAGAAGGCGGTTTGAATGCTTCGTTCCGGAACAGGTAAATGGCTCTTTCCTGCTCATTGATGGAGCGCATGCGCAGATGTCAGGCCCTGCCGTTTTTACGCGCGAGCGTATTATGCCTGTGGTTTGCCCTGTTGCCGGCGGCAGGTCGCGTTCAAGCATCGTCGGTCTGGCATCCGGCGCCGGGGACCAGCTGGCAGTGGCAATTGTCCGGCGCCATCGATACCTCGGTCAATGTCCAGATGATCGATATCGACCTGTTCGAAACGCCACCATCGGTCATAGACCAGCTGCATGCCGATGGCCGTATAGTTGTTTGCTATTTCAGTGCCGGTTCGCTGGAGAACTGGCGGCCGGATGCGGGAGATTTTCCCACTTCCGTGGTGGGAAAACCCCTGCATGGCTGGTCCGGTGAGAAATGGCTGGATGTGCGCCGTATGGATTTGCTGGGCCCGATCATGCAGGCGCGGCTGGACCTGGCGGTGGCAAAGCACTGCGATGGCGTCGAGCCGGACAACGTGGATGGCTACCAGAATGCTTCGGGTTTTCCCCTGTCTCCCGCCGATCAGCTGGCCTACAACCGCTTTCTGGCCGGCGCGGCCCATGCCCGTCACTTATCCGTTGGTCTGAAGAATGACCTGGAGCAGGTTTCGCAGCTGCTGGATGATTTCGACTGGGCGCTGAACGAAGAGTGCTTTCAGTATGATGAATGCGACGCGCTGGATGCCTTTGTCCGGGCCGGCAAGGCTGTGTTTGGTGTGGAATACCAGGGTGATCCGGCGGAATTTTGTCCCCGCGCCAACGCCCACCGCTTCAGCTGGCTGAAAAAGAGGCTGGTTCTGGATGCCTGGCGGCAGGCGTGCCAACCGGCAAGTCCCAGCGGTAGCGTCAATATTGTACCGTTTTTGTATCTGCTGCAATGATGCGGTCTGCGCGCCGGTATGCCGCTAACCATTGTTCCGCGTCAGCACTGGCATCCGGCTTGCCGGCCATGGCCGCCGCCACGGCTTCCACCGCAACCGGCGGCAAGGCGGCTGCTGTTCGCCTGACCATTTGCATGACCCGGAACGGGTTGAGCCAGCGCAGCCAGCGTTTGCGAAAAGCGGGCAGGCTGCGGCTGTTGCGTTGAATTTCAGCCACGGCTTCGATTATGTTCTGTGACAGCAGATAGTCTCTGGCCGCCGGATGCAGCCGCTGCAGCGTGCTGCGCAGTTGGGCGGGCGTGGCCTGATGAAAAGTATCCATGCGCTCCATCAGTTGGCGCAGGGCGTGGTAGCACTGGGGTGGGTAGCTCGCCGCCCGCTGCGGCTGCAGCATCCATTCCCGGGTTCTGGCGCCGGTGCCAAAGGGCGTGCGCCCGGACAATCGCGGCGAGGGATAAACCGTGGCCTTGTTCAGAGTGCTCATTTTCCCGGTGAGCATGAATTTGCCGAGGAAATAGAAATCTTCCCCGGCCTGGCGCTGGTTCATGCCGCCATGAGCAGCATAGGCTGGAGCAGTGACCGCCATGCTGGAGCCAATGGTGTGAAAGGCGTGCGGGTAACCTGCAGCGCGCAGGCCATTGACGTAGAGGCGTAAATGCAATTCATAGCGGGCGATGGCGAGGCGCTGGGCGGCGCTGTCGCAGGCGTCAAGGTCATGCTCAAAAGCAATGCAACAGGCGTCCACTGTATTTGCCGCAAAGTGCTGGTTAAGGGCGCTCAGGTAGTTCGCCGACACAGTGCAATCGGCGTCCAGGCAGGCGATGATCCCGGCTGGATTGTCCGCCGCAACAAAGCGTCGTATCGCCTCGTCCATGCCGAGCTTGCGCGCCAGGCCGACGCCGGCTTTTTTCTGCGGCAGGGCGCCCGTGAACGAGGCGTGTACGGTGAAATTTTCCGTACTTCGCGATGCCGCCCAGCGGGTGGCTGCGGCAAAGCTCTGGCGGTTCTGTTCGACGACTGTTTGCGGCGCGTCTGCGGCGTGGTTGATGACCAGCAGAACCTCGACCCCACAGTCCGGTCTGTCACAGGCGAGCAGGGATTCCAGCACGCTGCCGATATCCGGCTCGTCGCATACCGGTATGACCACGATAAGGCCGGTATCCGCCGCTGTCTGTTGCGGTATCAGCGGTGGCAGCAGGGCATGTTTGTCCAGGTATCGGCGCAGACGGTCGCGGGTGAGCATTGGCGGCTTTTACGTTAGAATCCGCGCCGAGTATATAGACGGTATGGCGCCATGGCGAAACGAATCATTGATCTGATGTACCAGACACCGCCGCAATGGGCGGAAACGGCGCTGGCGGATTTCGGCCATTTTCTGGCGGATCACGCCAATGCCGAGCGCAAGGCATCGGCACTGGCCATGAGCTTTATCGTGCGCTATCCCGATCGCAAAAAAATCATCCCGCCGCTGATCGAGCTGGCGGCGGAGGAGCTGGAGCACTTTCAGCAGGTTTATGCGGAAATGGAAAAGCGTGGCGTGGATCTTATTGGCGACGAGCAGGATGTGTATGTCAACGCGCTGATAAAACTTTGCCGCCACGGGCGTGACGAGCGGTTTCTCGACCGCCTGCTGGTTTCCGGCATCGTCGAGAATCGCGGCGCCGAGCGTTTTCGGCTGGTGTCGGAATACATGGCCGGGCGCGATGAAGACATGCGCGTGTTTTACCGCGATCTGTGGGCGGTAGAGGCCAAACACGCCAATCTGTTTGTGGATCTGGCGCTGGAATATTTCGATCACGACGAGGTGTATGCGCGGCTGGAACAGTTGACGCGCGCGGAAGCCGGAATCGTACAGGAACTGCCCTGGCGGGCGTCGCTGCATTGAAGGACGCATCCGCTGCACCAGCCAAAGTTGGTTTTGTCAGTCTCGGCTGCCCCAAGGCGTTGGTGGATTCCGAGCAAATAGTCACCCGCGTGCGCGCCGAGGGCTATGACGTGGTTGGCGACTACGCGGGCGCCGATGTGGTGGTAGTCAACACCTGCGGCTTTATCGATTCGGCGGTAGAGGAGTCGCTGGACGCCATTGGCGAGGCGCTCAGCGAGAACGGCAAGGTCATCGTCACCGGTTGTCTGGGCGCGCGACGCGAAGTGATCGAAGCAAAATATCCGCAGGTGCTGGCCATCACCGGACCCCACGCGGCGGGCGAGGTGATGGATCAGCTGCGCCGGCATCTGCCGCAGCCCGCGGATGCTTTCACCAGCCTGATTCCGCCGCAGGGTCTGAAACTGACGCCGCCCCATTATGCCTATCTGAAAATATCCGAAGGCTGTAATCATCGTTGCAGTTTCTGCATCATCCCGTCCCTGCGCGGCGATCTGGTCAGCCGGCCCATCGGCGAAGTATTGCAGGAAGCGGAAAATCTGGCAGCTGCGGGCGTCCGGGAACTACTGGTTGTTTCGCAGGATACCAGCGCCTACGGCGTCGATCTGAAATACCGCGGCGATTTCTGGCGCGGCAGCCCGCTGAAAACCGACATCGCGCATCTGGCCGAAGAGCTGGGCAAACTGGGTATCTGGGTGCGGCTGCATTATGTCTATCCCTACCCCACGGTGGACCGGCTGATTCCGCTCATGGCCGAGGGCAAAATCCTGCCCTATCTGGATGTGCCGCTGCAGCACGCCAGCCCGCGCATACTCAAGGCCATGAAGCGCCCGGCCAGTGCCGAAAATGCTCTGGCCCGCATCCGTGCATGGCGCGAAACATGTCCGGACATGACCTTGC
>JALXFQ010000391.1 GCA_027067235.1 Gammaproteobacteria bacterium | reverse complement strand
GCCTATGCCCTGGAGCAGCAGCCGGGCCGTTTCCGCCTGCCGCTGCTGGGGCGCATCGCCGCCGGTCGCCCGGTGGAGGCCATCGAAAACCGCGACTATCTGGATCTGGCCGAGCATTTCTGTGGACCCGAGCGCTATGTGCTGCGGGTTAGCGGCGATTCCATGATCGAAGCCGGCATACTCGATGATGACTACGTGATCATTCACAAGCAGGAACAGGCCAGCCCCGGCGACATTATCGTCGCCCTGGTCAACGACTTCGAAGTCACCCTGAAATATTTTTATCCGCAAAGCAGCGGCTATATCGAACTGCGCCCCGCCAACCGGGACATGGTCTCCATGTTCTACCCGGCCAACCAGGTGAGCATCCAGGGCGTCATGGTGGGGCTGATTCGGGATCACCCCCAGTTACGGCATTGAATCCTTGCCACTGATCCTTCACCAGAGCAACCGGCTGGAAACGCTGGCCGGGCAATTCGCGCAGATTTACGCTGAACCTGGCGCTGATCCTTTCAATGTCGCCAGCGTTGTTGTGCAGAATGCCGGCATGGCGCGCTGGCTGTCGTTGCGCGTGGCCGACCAGCTGGGGATTTCTGCCAATCTGGACTTCCTGTTTCCGGCGGAGTTCAGTTGGGCGTTGATGCGCAAGGTCATTGGCGGCCTGCCGGAAACCGCGCCTTTTTCGCCGGGGCCGCTGGCCTGGCGCATCACGGCGGAGCTGGAACGAAACGGCGCTGAATATGCCGAACTGAAAGCCAGCCTGGACAAGCTGGATCAGCAGGGCGTTTTCCAGTTGGCCAGGCAGCTCGAACGCTTGTTCGACCAGTATTTGTTTTACCGCCCTGGCTGGATAGAACGGTGGGAATCGGGCGAGGACAGCCACTGGCAGGCGCGTTTGTGGCGCGCGCTGCGCCGTGCCGCGCCCGGCGCCAGACACTGGCTGGACTTGCAGCAAGATTTTCTGGCGAAATTACCGGAGGCCGCGGATGCGCTTCCCCGGCGCGTGAGTTTCTTCGGCATTTCCGAGCTGTCGCCCGGATATTTGCGTTTGCTTCGCGCCAGCGCCGCGTACATGGATATTCATTTCTTCGTCATGAATCCCTGCGAGCAATACTGGGGCGATATCGAGCCGGAAAAGGACCAGCTCGCGGCGGCGGCCGAGCTGGAGCCTTATCTGGAAACCGGTAATCCCCTGCTGGCGTCACTGGGGCGGCAGGGGCGCGATTTCATTGATCTGCTCGGCCAGGATGACCCGCTGGAGCAGACGCATTTCATTCAACCGCAAGGCGATACCCTGCTGGCGCAGATTCAGCGCGACATATTGCATCTGGTGGATCGCAGCGCCAGCGCCAGTGGTGAGCCGCCATTGAAAATGTCGCCGGATTCTTCCCTGCGGATACAGGCCTGTCACACCGCCACGCGCGAGGTGGAAGTGCTGCATGACCAGTTGCTGGCGATGCTGGACGAAGACCACGACCTGCAACCCGATGATATTGTCGTCATGATGCCCTCGGTGGACGACTATGCCTCGGCGGTGGAGGCCGTATTCAGCGCCGCGCCCCAGAAAATCCCCTACAGCATTGCCGATCGCAAGCTGCTGGACGCAACCACCAGCGGGCGGATTTTCCGACAGTTGCTGGACCTGCCGGACAGTCGATACGAGGTAAACCGGGTGCTGGATCTGGTCGAGGCCGAACCGCTGCTGCGGCGCTTTGGTCTGGATGAAGAATCCATGGAACGGGCGCGGCACTGGTGCAAGGTCTTGCGCGTGCGCTGGGGCGTGGATGGCCGGATGCGCCAGGAAATGGACTTGCCCGGCTCGGATGAGCATAGCTGGCGCGCCGCAATCCGGCGCTTGTTGCTGGGCTATATGCTGGATGAGGACGAAATGTTTCACGGCATTTTGCCCTATCGCGAGGTGGAAGGCGCTGTCGCCACTGATCTGGGCCGGTTTGTGGCGCTGCTGGAGAAGCTGTTTGCGCTGCGGCGTTGGCGCAATGCAAGAATGCCGGTTCCGGACTGGCTGGCGCGGTTTGGCGGAATGCTGGACGATTTTTTCGAGCCGGGCGATGAAGCGGATGATATTCAGACGGCGCGCTCGGCGCTGGCGCGCATTGCGCAACAGGCCCGACAGGCGTCTTATCAAAGCCAGGTGGATTTCAGTCTGGCGCGTAAATTGGTTCTGGATGCGCTGGCGCAGGAAAACGGCGGCAGCCGCTTTATCACTGGCGGCGTGACTTTCTGCGAAATGGCGCCCATGCGCAGCGTGCCGTTCAAAGTGGTCTGTCTGCTCGGCATGGACGACGGCAAATTTCCCCACCCGCAACGGCGCGTCAGTTTTGACCTGATGGCGGACAGCTACTGGCGCGGCGACCGCTCTTCGCGCCTGCAGGAGCGCTATCTGTTTCTGGAATCCCTGCTGGCCGCCCGCCGCAGGCTGTATATTTCCTATACTGGTCAAAGCGTGATGACCAACGAAGACATGCCGCCGTCCGTGCTGGTCAGTGAATTGCTGGATTTTGTGCGCAATGCCTATGGCGTCGCACCGGAGTCACTGGTAACGAAACAGGCATTGCAGCCGTTCAGCCGCCGTTATCTCGACGGCGGAGGTCTGTTTACCTATGCCGATTTGGGCGTGGCCGACACGGATTCCGGCACCGATGGCCAAACTGACGCGCTGACAGCGCTTCCTCCGTTTGCGGACGAGGCAGTTGCCGCGCCGCCGTCCGAGGTGGTTTATCTGGATGATCTGGAAACCTTCATCGTGCATCCCGTGCGCTATTTCCTCCATGAAAGCCTGGGGCTGGCCCGGTTCTGGGACGAGCGGGAACTGGATGAACGCGAGCCTTTTGCGCTGGGGCCCTTTGAGCCTCGGGAGGTGCGCAAGATGCTGGATTGTATAACAGATGATTTCGCCGAACAGCGGTTGCGCGCGCAGGGGATGTTGCCCCACGGCGCGGTGGGCGACATTGTACTGGCGCAACAGCAGGAGGCGCTGGATGCCTTGCATGCCCGTTTGCCTGATTGCGCGCCCGAGCCGCCGCTGGCGTTTTCCGTGGATCTGGGCGACAAAACCCTGGCGGGTACGCTGGAAGGCATGAGCGGGCAGGGTCTGTTGCTGATGCTTTATGACAAGCCCTGGCACCACGATTTGTTGCGATTCTGGTTGCGCCATCTTGTCAGTCAGATGGTTTCTTCCCATGAACGCGCCGCCACCAGCCGGCTGGTTTATCCCGATGGCGAAATAGCGCTGCAGCCGGTGGAAAACGCCAGCGAACAGTTGCGGGCCATGCTGGACGCATGGGAGCAGGGCAGGCAGCGCCCGATTCATTGCATGCGCAAAAGCACCTGTGCCTGGGTGGAAGCCAGCCGAGACGGAAAGCCGTCCCCGGTGCAAGCCGCCCTGAAAGAGTGGAACAGCAGCCGTAAGCCCGAAAGCGCTGATCTGGCCTACCAGATCGCTTTTCGCGGTCTGGACGCTGATCTGTTGTTCGACGAGGAGTTTGAACACTGGGCTGGCGTTTTGTGGAACGGTTTTTTTGAAGCGGGCGGCGTAACGCCATGAAGATACGCTCCCTGAACCCGATGAAAACGCCGCTTGCCGGCAAATCGCTGATCGAGGCCAGCGCCGGAACCGGTAAAACCTGGACCATCGCCGCCCTGTATCTGCGGCTGATACTGGCGCAGGAGCTTACGGTACAACAGATTCTGGTGGTCACATTTACCAACGCCGCCACCGCCGAACTGCGCGACCGCCTGCGTCAGCGGCTGGCGCAGGCCCATGAAAAATTTACCGGCATAGGCGACCACCAGGATGACGCATTCCTGAACGACCTGTATGACGCGTTTCCCGACCGCGAGCAAGCAGCCAGACGCTTGCTTATCGCCCTGCGTAATTTTGATGAGTGCGCCGTGTTCACCATTCACGGTTTTTGCGGCCTGCTGCTGAAAGAAGCCGCGCTGGAGTCCGGCCTGCCGCTGGAGCAGGAAATGCAAATGGACGACAGCGATCTCAGACAACGCATTGCCGATGACTTCTGGCGGCGGCGTTTCCGCGATGCGCCACCCGCGCTGCTGGATCTGTTACGTCGCAAGAGCATTACGCCGGAAGACTTGCTGGCGGATGTTGCCGATGCGGTGTCCAAGCCCTATCTGGCGATACATCATGGCGGCGATGCGGCGGATTTTGACCAGTTGGCCCGGCTACTGAATGACGCCTGGGAAGC
>JALXFQ010000390.1 GCA_027067235.1 Gammaproteobacteria bacterium | reverse complement strand
GGCTGTGGATGATCGGGATCGGCGGGTTTATTCTGGTTTCGGGGAAAGCGTAGGAGCGGAAAAATCCGTCCTACCAGCCCAACCGCTGACAAATCTCCCGCGTCGGCTCTACCTTGTTCATGGTATAGAAATGCAACCCCGGCGCACCCGCGTCCAGCAGTTGCTGACCGAGTCGCGCGACAATTTCCGTGGCGGCTTTGCGCATGGGCTCAAGATCGTCGCCGTAGCCTTCCATGCGTTTGCGCAGCCAGCGCGGTATTTCCGCGCCGCAGGCGGCGGAGAAGCGTGACAATTGCTGGAAATTGCTGATCGGCATGATGCCTGGCACAACGGGGATATCCAGGCCCATTTTGCGCACCGACTCGACAAAGTGGATGTAAGCGTCAGCATTGTAGAAGTATTGCGTGATTGCCTCATCCGCGCCAGCTTCGACCTTTTCCCTGAAGTGCAACAGGTCATCACGCGCCGAAGCGGACTGGGGATGAAACTCCGGATAAGCCGCCACTTCGATCCTGAAAGCATCGCCGCTTTGTTCACGAATGAACCGCACCAGCTCGGTGGCGAACTGAAAATCGCCGTACTGACCCACGCCCATGCCGGACGGAAGATCGCCACGCAGCGCCACCACGCGCTTGACGCCCATGGCCTTGTATTCCTCCAGCAGGCTGCGGATTTCCTCCTTGCTGGAGCCGATGCAGGCAATATGTGGCGCGGCGTCAAAACCAGCATCCAGAATCGTGCGGATGGTGTCCACCGTGCCTTCCCGGGTGCTGCCGCCAGCGCCATAGGTCACGGAAAAATATTCTGGATTCAACTTGCCCAGCTCGGCAAGCGTGTTCTTCAGATTCTCCCGACCCTGGTCGGTTTTGGGTGGGAAAAATTCGAAGGATAACCCTGGTGACTGGTAACTGGTGACTGGTGACTGGCTCATTTTTCAGCCTTCAGGCTTCGAATCAGCCCGTTGATAAGTTTGAATAACACGTCAATTTCTGGACGCAAGCTTTCGTTGGTATATTGCAACTCTTTGGCGATTACCAGCTGGGTGTCGACTTCACTTAACGAGGCCCTCGCAATATACAAGAACTTCGAAAATTCTACCGCCCCTTTCCGGGCGGCGCCTTCCGCGATATTACTCGGGACAGATACAGCGGCGCGCCGTATCAGTTGCGTTAACCCGAACATTTCCTCACGAGGAAAAACTGAAGTGACCCGATAAACAGTTTTTACAAACTGTATGCCTTTCTGCCAGACCATCAAATCACGATGGGTCGTCATAGCATTATGCACTCCACCCTGGCCACTCACCAATCACTAATCACCAATCACAATTCACCAACCTAGTATCTGTAATGATCCGGCTTGTAAGGCCCATCCACAGATACGCCGATGTAATCCGCCTGAAAATCGGACAGCCGCGACAGGTTTGCGCCGATCTTGCCCAAGTGCAAACGCGCCACTTCTTCGTCCAGGTGCTTGGGCAGGGTATAAACCTTGTTTTCATATTTGTCCGGGTTACCGAAAATCTCCATCTGCGCCAGGGTCTGGTTGGTAAAGCTGTTGGACATCACGAAGCTGGGGTGACCGGTGGCGCAGCCAAGGTTCACCAGACGACCTTCGGCCAGCAGAATGATGCGCTTGCCGTCGGGGAAAATGATGTGGTCCACCTGCGGCTTGATGTTTTCCCACTCGTATTGAGCCAGACTGGCGCAGTCGATTTCGTTGTCGAAGTGGCCGATGTTGCAGACGATGGACTGGTCTTTCATGGCCGCCATGTGATCGTGGGTGATGACGTGGTAGTTGCCGGTGGCGGTGACGAAGATATCCGCCTGTGAACAGGCGTCATCCATGTCCACCACGCGGTAGCCTTCCATCGCCGCCTGCAATGCGCAGATGGGGTCGATTTCCGTGACCCATACCGTCGCGCCGAGACCTTTCAGCGATTGCGCGCAGCCCTTGCCCACATCGCCATAACCCAGCACAACCGCGATTTTACCGGCAATCATCACGTCTGTGGCGCGCTTGATGCCGTCCACCAGCGATTCGCGGCAGCCGTAGAGGTTGTCGAACTTGGACTTGGTCACCGAATCGTTGACGTTGATGGCCGGGAACGGCAGGTCGCCTGCTTCCTGCATCTGATACAGTCGGTGTACGCCGGTGGTGGTCTCTTCGGTCACGCCCCTGATGTTCTTCTTGATGTTGGAATACCAGTTCGGGCTGGTTTCCAGACGTTTCTTGATAGAGGCGTACAACACTTCCTCTTCTTCGGAAGTGGGATTGTCCAACACAGACAGGTCTTTCTCCGCCTTGGAGCCGAGGATAATCAGCAGCGTGGCATCGCCGCCATCGTCAAGGATCATGTTCGGCGTACCGCCGTCAGACCATTCAAAAATGCGGTGGGCGTAGTCCCAGTATTCTTCCAGCGTCTCGCCCTTGGTGGCGAACACCGGCACGCCGCGCTCGGCAATGGCCGCGGCCGCGTGGTCCTGAGTGGAAAAGATATTGCAGGACGCCCAGCGCACTTCCGCGCCCAGCGCCGTCAGGGTTTCGATCAGCACCGCCGTCTGGATGGTCATGTGCAGGGAACCGGCAACGCGCGCGCCCTGCAGCGGTTTTTCTTCGCCGTATTTCTCGCGCAGCGCCATCAGGCCCGGCATTTCGGTTTCGGCAATGGCGATCTCTTTCCGGCCCCAATCGGCCAGAGACATGTCAGCTACTATATAGTCGGGATTCTGGGTCATCTCATATCTCCTAAATAAAACACAGAAATATGAGCGCCGTTCGTCTTTATTCGGGTGATCACCGAGCCTGGCGGGAAGCCCGTCGCAACGCTCCTCGGTGGGCGCGTAATCATACGGATTTCAGCGGCAGCGTCAAATCGACCTGCTTGAAATTCGCCCCCGCGTCCCGATAATCACGCTAACAACAGATTCAAAAGACAAACATGGCAGATTCTCCCTACATCTTCGAAGTTAACGCCGACAATTTTGAGCAGGTCGTCATCGAAGGCTCCAGCAGCGCGCCGGTGCTGGTGGATTTCTGGGCCGACTGGTGCAACCCCTGTCGCATGTTGATGCCGGTGCTGGCAAAGCTGGCGCAGGAATACAACGGCCAGTTCATTCTCGCCAAGGTCAATTCCGACGCCAATCAGGAGCTGTCCGCGCGTTACGGCGTGCGCAGCCTGCCCACGGTGAAGCTGTTCAAGAACGGTCAGCCGGTGGACGAATTCATGGGCGCACTACCAGAGTCGGCGGTGCGGGAATTTCTCGACAAACACATCGAGCGCGAATCGGACAAACTGTGCGATCTGGCCGCCGAGGCGCAGAGCACGGGCGATCACGAGCGCGCCCGCGCCTTGCTGCAACAGGCCAATACCATCGACCCCGGCAGGCCGCGCGTTATTACCGAACTGGCCACCCTGCTGGCCGACGGCGGCGAATACGACAAGGCCGATGAGCTGTTGCAGTCCCTGCCAGCGGACGAACGCGCCAAAGCGCCCGCCGCCGGATTACTGGCGCGCATGGGCTTTGTCCGCGAAGCGGCGGATTTCCCCGCCATCGATGAACTGCGGGAGAAGGTCGCGCAGAACCCGGACGACCTGGAGGCCCGTCATGCGCTCGCCATCAGACTTGCCGCGCAGAATGACTACCGGGAAGCCATGGACCAGTTGCTGGAGATCATGCGCAAGGACCGCGGCTTCCGCGACGACCTTGCCCGAAAGACCCTGCTGAAGATTTTTGACCTGCTCGGTAACGATCCGCTGGTGGCGGAATATCGCCGCAAGATGGCGAATTTGCTTTATTAGAAGGGATCGCTGGTCAAATCAAGATGGGTGCGCGCGGAGCGGTTTTTTTAACCGCAAACGGTACATCCGACAAACCGATACTGCCCGCTTACACTTCACAAACAAACAGCCCGCCCCGTCCAGATACTCATACAGCCTGTCGCCCGCGCTCCATTGTTGTGTTTCCCTGACCTCGAACAATCGTCACCTGCCCAGGTGTAACCGGGCATTACGCCGAGAGATTCGCCACATTATTCATTGTTATCAGCCGGCATAAATTTCGCCGACCTCAATCTTACCTTCAGCCCACAATCGCGATCACGTTTGCTAATTGGAAGAATATATCCACGGTCTTTATCTAAGTCGACCAAACAGCTATCGTACTCAACCCGTGAATTCACAAGCGCCTCATCCCGGAATATCTCACTGATGGCAACCAGCCGCCTAAACAATAT
>JALXFQ010000389.1 GCA_027067235.1 Gammaproteobacteria bacterium | reverse complement strand
TTTTCCGACAACCCCGCCGCCATGGCCGGGCACTGGGCCGAGGCCGGCGCCAGACGTATTCATCTGGTGGATCTGAATGGCGCTTTCGAAGGCAAGCCGGTCAATGGTGACGTGGTGCATATCATCGCCGAGCACTACCCGGACGTAGTCATACAGATCGGCGGCGGGATTCGCGATGAAGCGACGGTGGAAGAATACCTGGATGCGGGCGTGGATTATGTCATTATTGGCACCAAGGCCGTGACTGACCCGGATTTTGTCGGCGATCTGGCGCAGAAATACCCGGGCCATATCATTGTCGGGCTGGACGCCAAAGACGGCAAGATCGCCACCGAAGGCTGGGCCAATGTGACCGAGCTGGACGTGATCGACTACGCCAAAAAGCTGGAGCAGGACGGTATTACCTCCATTATCTACACCGATATCGCCCGTGACGGCATGATGTCGGGCGTCAATATGGAAGCCACGGTGAAACTGGCCGAGTCTCTCGATATCCCGGTCATCGCATCAGGCGGCATCACCAATATCGACGACGTGCGCAAGCTGTGCGAAGCCTCCGGCAGCGGCATCATGGGCGCTATCACCGGCCGCGCCATCTATGAAGGCACGCTGGACTTTGCCCAGGCGCAGATCATGATTGATGCGCATTGCAAGGTGCAGGTCTGATGTCTCTGGCGAAACGCATCATTCCCTGTCTGGACGTGGACAATGGCCGCGTGGTCAAGGGTACCCAGTTTGTCGATATCCGCGATGCCGGCGATCCGGTGGAAGTAGCCAGGCGCTACGATGAAGAAGGCGCGGACGAGCTGGTGTTCCTGGATATCACCGCCAGCTCCGACGACCGCGATACCATCATCCATGTGGTTGAAGATGTCGCGGCGCAGGTGTTCATACCGCTGACCGTGGGTGGCGGCATCCGCAAGACCGACGACGTGCGGCGCATGCTCAACGCTGGCGCGGACAAGGTAGCCATCAATACCGCCGCCATATTCGACCCGGAAATCGTTAAAGACGCCAGCGATCATTTCGGCTCCCAGGCCATTGTCGTCGCCATCGACGCCAAACAGGTGGATTTCAGCGACCAGCCGCGCTGGGAGATTTTTACCCACGGCGGACGCAAGGAAACCGGCATCGACGCGGTGGAATGGGCGCGAAAAATGGAATTGCTGGGCGCGGGTGAAATTTTGCTCACCAGCATGGATCAGGATGGCGTGAAAAACGGCTTCGATCTGGCTCTGACCCGCTCTGTGGTGGATGCCGTCGGCATACCCGTTATCGCCTCGGGTGGCGTGGGCAATTTGCAGCACCTGGCCGATGGCGTCACTGTCGCGGGAGCGGATGCCGTGCTGGCGGCCAGCATATTTCACTTTGGCGAATATTCCGTAGGCGAGGCCAAAGAGTTTATGCGACGGCAGAATATCGTTGTGAGAGACTGATGCGGAAGATACGCCAGTCTCCTCAGCCATGACCCCTCACCCCCTGTTATTGACCAGACAATGAAATTCATCGAAACGCGTGGCAACGACGGCGAGCATCCACAATCCGTCACATTTTCCGGGGCGATTCTGTCGCCCATGTCTTCCTTTGGCGGTTTGTATGCGCCGGAAACACTGCCGGATCTGGGCGAAGACTTCCTGCGCAACAATCTGGCCTCAGATTACAAGACCCTGGCGCGTAACGTGCTGACTGCCTGCGCCATCGACATCGAGCAGGCCGCCATCGACCAGGCGCTGAATACCTACGACCATTTCGATGATCCGGCTGATCCTGCGCCGCTGGTTCAGGTCAGGGATGATCTGTATGTCAGCGAGCTGTGGCACGGCCCCACGCGCGCTTTCAAGGACATGGCACTGCAACCTTTCGGCTCCATATTGTCGTCACTGGCTCAGCAGCGGGGCGAAAACTACCTGATCCTTGCCGCCACCTCCGGCGACACCGGCCCGGCGGCGCTGGAAACCTTCAAGAATCGCGACAATGTGCGCGTGGCCTGCCTTTATCCCGACGGCGGCACCTCCGACGTACAGCGTTTGCAGATGGTTACGGAAGACGCGCCGAACCTGAAAGTCATCGGCATCCACGGCGCTTTTGATGACGCCCAGAATGCCCTCAAGCTGCTGCTCGGCTCGCCCGCATTCAAGACCAGATTGCAGGAAAAGAACATCCACCTGTCCGCCGCCAATTCGGTGAATTTCGGACGCATCATTTTCCAGCTTGTCTATCATATATACAGCTATCTGGAGCTGGTGCGCCAGCACGCCATCGAGCTGGGCGAAAAAGTCTATCTGGACGTGCCTTCCGGCAATTTCGGCAACGCCCTGGGCGGCTATTACGCCATGAAAATGGGCCTGCCGGTGGAGAAGATACTCATCGCCTCGAACCAGAACAATGTGTTGACGCACTGGGTTAACGAAGGCGTCTATGACCTGCGCGACTCCACCGTCACGCCCACCACCTCGCCAGCCATGGACATCCTCAAGTCATCCAACGTCGAGCGCATACTGTTCGATATGTTCGGCGCGGAGCGCACGCGCGAACTCATGCGGCAACTGGACCAGCAGCATCACTACACATTGACGCAGCGGGAAACCGCAAGCCTGCAAAGCATATTCTCCGCCGATTACTGCAGCGACGAGGAGGGCAAGCGCTATATTCAGCAGACCTTCGAAAACGGCTATCTGATGGACCCGCATACCGCCACCTGCTTCAAGGCCTGGGAAACCTGCCGCGACCAGCCGCTGAAAACCATCGTCTATTCCACCGCCGAGTGGACCAAGTTCTCCCCGACCATCGCCAATGCCCTCACCGGCGAAATCGATACCCACGATCTGGACGCGCTGAAGTCCATTGCGGCGCAAGCCAATATCGCCATTCCGCCCATGGTGGAAGAACTGTTCCACAAGCCAATCGCCCAGAAAACCGTCATCAACAAGGCCGACATCGAGAAAGAAATACTGGCGTTTCTCGATTGATCGCGGCGCGCCGGCAATGAGCGGCAACCCGGTCCGAAAGGCACCGTATTGCCACGGCGTTTTACCGCTTCTATCCGCTCAGCAGCCCCTAAAACGCACGGCATTACTTTTGATGCCGCTTCGCGCCATTTTCCCTCAACAAAGCCGCATCCCGTTTCGGCCAGCCTGACTCAAACATTATGCTCATTGACAGGTGAGCATCATGTAAATACAATGTATGTATGATAAAGTTTGAATGGGATCCAGGGAAGGATCGTGCCAACCAAAGGAAACATGGTGTTTCCTTTGCAGAAGCACAGTCTGTGTTCTTCGATGAGAACGCGGTTCAGTTTTATGACGAACAGCATTCCGAACAGGAAGATCGTTTTATCATGCTTGGGTTGAGTATCCGTTCGAGAATGCTTGTTGTCTGTCACTGCGAGCGCGAATCAGGGAATGTAATCCGAATCATCTCTGCCCGAAAAGCAACCAGATCCGAGCGCAAATTTTATAGCAGGTGAAGCAATGAGAGCAGAATATGATTTTGCAAAAATGAAACGTCGCAGGAATCCTTATGCGTCAAAACTAAAAAAGCAGGTGACTATACGCATGGGGGAAGATGTCATTGAATATTTCAAGGCAATGTCAGAGGAAACAGGAATCCCATACCAAAGCTTGATTAACCTGTATCTTAGAGACTGTGTGGCCAAAAACAGGAAGGTAAATATAAACTGGCCAAAAAGAGCATAACAAAACGCTGCATCGATACAGCCAGCGGTTCGGTACGGTTGAACCGCCATTCGGCTACATCCAGCAAATGAGATTACAGCGCTTCAGCTTGCGCTCCCGGGGAAGAGTCACCCGACAGTGGGAGCTTTTCTGTCTGGTTCACAATCTGAAGAAGGTCTATCATTGCGCACAGTGAACAGAAGCAGCGCATATGTTTGACCAGTGAGGCGGGTTATAGCCAACGACAGCGCTACGGAAACGCGGTTATAGCGCTGGGAAGGAAAAATAACAGAAAAAGGGAGTCAACACAAAAACACCCATGAAAACGGCCCAAACATTGAAAGAAAACAGGAAATATATTCAATGCCGGGTATTAGGGAACCTCTGAAAAACCCCGTCCCATCCGGTAAAATACAGCAATCAGCGTGAAGCACCGTAACCACCAACCTGAAGACAAGGATCAAGCCATGGATCAGATCAGTTTTTCCGAAGCCGAATATGCCGCGAAGCGCAAGAAGACCCGGCGAGAGAAGTTTCTGGAAGAGATGGACAAGGCTATCCCCTGGAA
>JALXFQ010000388.1 GCA_027067235.1 Gammaproteobacteria bacterium | reverse complement strand
GAATTAGAGACGTGTCTGACTGTATATGCGCCTGAATACTGGCGATGGTGCTTTCCAGGCCTTCTTTCTGGCGCTGGCGGTCTTCCAGTTTTTCGCGTTCGTGCTTGATGGTCTGTTCCAGCCGGGCGACGCTGGCGCTGACATCGTAAAACCCGGCCTGAACCGTATTGAACTGCTCGCTGGCTTCGCCCTGCTGCTGGCGGATTTCCTCGATCCGCGTTTCCTTCTCGCGCTGGCTGGCAATAGCTGCCTGCAGAGCAGTTTCCAGTCGCGCCAGTTCCTTGTCGTGCTGTTCCAGCTGCTCGCCGATCTCCAGCCAGCGTATGGCCGCCAGTTGCGCCTTCAGCTCCCGCTCCTTCTGTTTCAGCGCCTTGTAACGTTCCGCTG
Organism: Gammaproteobacteria bacterium; assembly: GCA_027067235.1. Taxonomy (GTDB): domain Bacteria; phylum Pseudomonadota; class Gammaproteobacteria; order QOAV01; family QOAV01; genus QOAV01. The sequence continues at coordinate 3,861 of JALXFQ010000388.1, read as the reverse complement.
TTTTCGACTGGCGCTTGAGGCGTTGCAGCTGCTTGTCCAGTTCCTGGCGGATGTCTTCCACGCGGTCGAGATTTTCGCGGGTATGCTTGATGCGGTTTTCGGTTTCGCGGCGGCGTTCCTTGTATTTGGAAATGCCCGCAGCCTCTTCCACGAACAGGCGCAGTTCTTCCGGCTTGGATTCGACAATGCGATTAACCATGCCCTGCTCGATAATCGAATAGGAGCGTGGGCCGAGGCCGGTGCCGAGAAACAGATCCATGACGTCGCGGCGGCGCACCCGCGACTTGTTGAGAAAATATTTTGACTGGCCATCGCGCGATACTTCGCGTCGCACGTTGATTTCGCTGAATTTGGCGTAAGGCCCTTTCACGCGCTCGCTGGTATTGTCGAAAATCAGCTCGACAAACGCCTTGCCCACCGGCTTGCGGGCGGAAGAACCGTTGAAAATGACGTCTTCCATGCTGTCGCCGCGCAGCAACTTGGCGGAAATCTCGCCCATGACCCAGCGCACGGCGTCGATAATATTGGACTTGCCGCAGCCATTGGGACCGACCACGCCGATGAGATCATGCGGCAGGGAAACCGAGGTGGGTTCGACAAACGACTTGAAACCAGCCAGCTTGATTCGTTTAAGGCGCATTCAGCCGCTGGTCCTTATGCGGTAACATCAGAAAAAATGACAATGGATACAAACACTCGATATGCCTACAAAACCCAGTAAAGAACTTGAAACTTTCGACAACCCCAATCCCGACCGCGACTATGTCATCCGCATCCGCATTCCGGAATTCACCTGCCTGTGCCCGAAAACCGGCCAGCCCGATTTTGCCACCCTGTATCTTGAATATATTGCCGACCGCACCTGTGTGGAACTGAAAGCGCTCAAGCTGTATATCTGGTCTTTCCGCGACGAGGGTGCTTTCCACGAAGCGATTACCAACAGGATGCTGGACGATCTGGTGCGGGCTACCCGGCCCCGCTATATGAAACTGACCGCGGATTTTAACGTACGCGGGGGTATTTTTACTACTGTTGTCGCGGATTACCGCAACCCCGACTGGACGCCGCAGGAAAGCACCCCGCTACTGGCCAGCTCCAGCTGGCAGAACGACTAGCCGGTGGCTGTCTGTATCGGTATTGATCTGGGCACCTCCGCCTGCCGTGGTGTGGCTCTGGATGCCGATGCAAGACAACTCGCCAGCGCCCGGGCGACACTGCCGGCGCCACAGCAAAGCGCTACCGGCATCAGCCAGCAACCCGATCTGTGGTGGCGCGCGGTGAGAACCGTATTGACCGGGCTGGGGCGGCAACTGGATGGCGCGGCGGTCGACAGAATCGCGGTCAATGGCACTTCCGCCACGTTGCTGGCCTGTGACGGCAAAGGCAATCCGTTGCTACCTGCCCTCATGTATAACGACCAGCGACCGACCCCATATGCGCGCCGCATTGCGCAGATTGCCCCGCAGGACAGCGGCGTCCATGGCGTCAGCAGCAGCCTGGCCAAGTATCTGTGGTATGCGGACCAGCTCGGCGGCGGTGATTTCCAGGTGCTGCATCAAAGCGACTGGATCATGGGCAAACTGAGCGGGATCTGGGGTATTTCCGACTACAATAACTGCCTGAAACTGGGCTACGATGCGCGGCAGTCGCGCTGGCCGCAATGGCTGACCCACGCCGGTATTGAACTCGAACGTTTTCCGCGGGTGGTAGCGCCGGGCGCCGTGGTGGGCGCCATCCGGCCCGAGGTGGCCGCCGCCTGCGGTCTCGACGGCGACATGCAGCTAGCCGCCGGCACCACCGACAGCGTCGCCGCATTCATCGCTGCCGGAGCCAGCGATACAGGCAACGGCGTGACCTCGCTGGGAACCACCCTGGCCATCAAGTTGCTGGCGGAACAACCCGTATTCGCGCCGGAATACGGCGTCTACAGCCACCGCCTTGGCAGACACTGGCTGGTCGGCGGCGCATCCAACAGCGGTGGCGGGGTATTGAAACAGTTTTTTTCACAGCAACAGCTGAACGAGATGACACCGCAACTGCAGGCAGACGAGGATACCGGTCTGAACTATTATCCCCTGCCCGGCAACGGCGAACGCTTTCCGGTGAATGACCCGCGCAAACCGCCGCGCATGACGCCCCGCGCTGAAACACCTCTGCAGCAGTTTCAGGCAATACTGGAAGGCATCGCCCGCATCGAGGCGGCCGGTTATGCCAAGCTGCGGGAGCTGGGAGCGCCAGCGGTCAACACGGTATACAGCGCCGGCGGCGGAGCCAAAAATATCGCCTGGGGGCAGATTCGGCAGCGTTATCTGGGCCAGGACATCATCCTGCAGCCAGCCCGTTTCACCGAGGCGGCCTGCGGTACCGCCCTGCTGGCGCTGCGCGGGGCAAGCCTGGCGTGATTCGGGATCTGTTGTCAGGGGCGCGCTTTCTGCTGGCCGGGTTCGGACTGATACGGCGCCGGGGCCTGCGCCGTTATGCACTCATGCCGGTGCTGATTAACGTCATCGTGTTCAGTCTGTTGATCTATGCCGGCGTAGTCGGCATGGAGTCTCTGATCGGCGGCTGGCTGCCGGGCGGCGATTCCTGGTGGGCGCAGTTGCTGCGCGTCCTGTTGTGGCTGGTGTTCGGGGCGGCCGCCGTGGCTCTGGTTTTTTTCGGGTTTACCGTCGTGGCCAATCTGATCGGTGCGCCTTTCAATGCCCGTCTGGCGGAACGCACCGAACAGTTGCTGCGCGGCGGTTCAACCAGCGTCGGGCAGGTTTCCCTGTTGCGTGAAATCGGCTACGCCAGCGTGCACGAGTCGCGCAAGCTACTGTATTTCTTCGTCCGCGCGCTGCCCCTGTGGTTGCTGACTCTGGTGCCGGGCGTTAATCTGATTGCCAGCCCGCTGTGGGTGCTGTTCACGGCCTGGTACATGGGCATGGAATATTTCGACTATCCATGGTCCGCTCAGCACCGGCCTTTTCGCGAACTGGTGGTCGAAAGCCGCAAATACCGCGTCTTGCTGACCGGTTTTGGTCTGGCTGTGATGGCTGCCCTGCTGGTGCCCGTATTGAATCTGCTGGTAATGCCGGCGGCCGTGGCCGGCGCAACGGCGATGTGGGTGGCGCGTTACGATCCGGCAGACAAAAAAGTTTCCAGCCGCTGAATGCCTTGTTGCAGTTGTTGCAAATCACTGGTGCAGGAAAAACGTACATGACGTTCAGGATGGTTATTGCCGAAATCCCTGCCCGGCGTAATGACCACGCCCGCCTGTGCCAGCAGGTCGTCGCAAAAAGCAAAACTGTCATCAGCCAGAGCGGAACAATCCGCGTACACATAAAAAGCCCCCTGTGGCTGCATCGGCACGATAAAGCCGAGTGCGGGCAGGGCCTGCAGCAGATAATCCATGCGCTGGCCGATTTCCTGGCGGCGCTGTTCAAAGATGGCAACAGCCTCGTCGGACAAGGCTGCCAGTGCGCCAGCCTGGCCCAGACTGCTGGCGGACAGAAACAGGTTCTGCGCCAGCTTTTCCGCCACCGGCAGATAACGCAGCGGCGCCGCCAGCCAGCCCACGCGCAAGCCTGTGAGTCCATGGTATTTGGAAAAGCTGTCGACCGTGAACACGTGATCGCCCCGGCCTGCCGCTGACAATGGCCGGCGCTTGCGGGTCAGGCCGCTGTAGATTTCGTCCATGATCAGATGGCCGCCCAGCTCTTCCACCACGTCAATGATGCGGCTGAGTTGCTGCTGATCCAGCACAGACCCGGTGGGGTTGGCCGGCGACGCCAGCATGACAGCGCAGGTTTTATCGGTCCAGTGCTGGCGTATCTGCTGCGCGGTGGGCTGGAAAGCTGTGTCAGCATTCACGTTCAGGGC
>JALXFQ010000387.1 GCA_027067235.1 Gammaproteobacteria bacterium | reverse complement strand
GCCGACATCGGCGTGGTGGGCAAGGACGTGATCATGGAATTCGACGGCGACGGCTTTTACGAAATGCTCGATCTGGGCATCGCCCGCTGTCGCATGGCCGTGGCCGCCCCCGCCGACCGCGTGGATGAGCGCAAAAAGCGTTACCGCATCGCCACCAAATACGTAAAAATAGCGCGTGCTTACTACGCCGCGCAGGGCGTGCAGACCGAGATGATCAAGCTCTACGGCTCCATGGAGCTGGCGCCGCTGGCGGGGCTGGCCGATCGCATCGTCGATCTGGTGGACACCGGCAATACCCTCAAGGCCAACGGGCTGGTGGAGCTGGAAAAGATTGCCGACATCAGCACCCGGCTGATCGTCAACAAGGCCGCCATGCGCATGAAGCACCGCGCCATCATGCCGCTGATAGACCACATCAGAAAACAGGTGGAATCATGAATTTGAGCATCACCCGGCTGGACACCGGCGCTGCGGATTTCTGGGCCGAACTGAAAACCGCCCAGTACCGTGACCAGAGCCATGTGCGCGATGTCAGCGATACCGTGCGCGCTATCATCGACGACGTGCGTGAGCGTGGTGACGTGGCGGTGGTGGAATACACCAACCGTTTTGACCGCCTCAACGCGGCCAGCATGGCCGATCTGGAAATGCCCGCCGAACGTCTGGCCGAAGCGGTGGAGCGTATTACGCCGGAACAGCGCGGCGCGCTGGAGCAGGCCGCCGAGCGCGTGCGCCTGTATCACAAACGCCAGTTGTCGCAGTCCTGGGATTACACCGAACAGAACGGCAATCGCCTGGGCCAGAAAGTCACGCCGCTGCAACGCGCCGGGCTGTATGTACCGGGCGGCAAGGCCGCTTATCCTTCGTCGGTCATCATGACTGCAGTGCCAGCGAAAGTGGCGGGCGTGGACGAGCTGATGATGGTGGTGCCGACGCCCGATGGCGAGGTCAACGAGCTGGTGCTGGCGGCGGCGTATTTCGCTGGTGTTGATCGTGTTTTCACCATCGGTGGCGCGCAGGCGGTGGCGGCGCTGGCCTACGGCACCGAAGCCGTTCCCGGCGTGGACAAGATCGTCGGCCCCGGCAATGAATATGTGGCCGAAGCCAAGCGCCAGGTATTCGGGCAGGTGGGCATCGACATGATCGCCGGGCCGTCGGAAATTGCCATTATCGCCGATTCCAGCGCCAATCCCGAGTGGGTGGCCATGGACCTGTTTTCGCAGGCCGAACACGACGAGGAAGCGCAGTCCATACTGGTTTTGCCCGACGCCGATGTCATCGACGCCGTGCAGGCCGCCATGGAGCGCCTCATCGACGACATGCCGCGCCGGGACATCATCCGCCAGTCGCTGGAAAACAACGGCATACTCATCAGAACCGCCGACCTTGATGAGGCCGTGGCCGTCATCGACCGCATCGCGCCGGAGCATCTGGAGCTGGCCGTATCCGAGCCGGTGGCGCTGGAACAGCAGGTGCGCAACGCCGGGGCTATTTTTGTCGGTCACTGGTCCGCCGAAGCGCTGGGCGATTACTGCGCCGGGCCGAACCACGTTCTGCCCACCTCCGGCACCGCGCGCTTCAGCTCGCCGCTGGGGGTGTACGATTTCCAGAAGCGTTCCAGCATCATCCACTGCTCGCCGCAAGGCGCGTCGGAGCTGGGCCGCATCTCGAAAATACTGGCCGACGCCGAAAGCCTGACGGCCCATGCCCGGTCGGCGGCGTATCGCATCAAGTGACGTCATGAACGTTATCCGCCCCGAAGTCCTGCAAATGCAGGCCTACCACGTGCCGGACGCCTCGGGTTACATCAAGCTGGACGCCATGGAAAACCCGTGGCCGTGGCCGGACGCATTGAAAGACGCATGGTGCGATGCGCTGCGCGGGGTGGAAATCAACCGCTATCCCGACCCGGCGGCGCGGGAGCTGACGGCGGCGCTGGCGCAACACATCGGCTTGCCCGATGGCATGGGCCTGCTGCTGGGCAACGGCTCCGACGAGCTGATCCAGATCATCGAAATGGCGCTGGCGAAGCCGGGCGCTGTGGTCATGGCGCCCACGCCCACTTTTGTGATGTACGAAGTGATCGCCCAATGGCTGGGCGTCCAGTTTGTCGGCGTGCCGCTGGGCGAGAATTTTGCGCTGGATGTGGCGGCGATGCAGGCCGCCATGACCAAACACAATCCTGCCGTGGTGTTTCTGGCCTGGCCCAACAATCCCACGGCCAATCTGTATCCGAAAGCGGATGTTGAAGCGATTATCGAAGCCGCGCCGGGGCTGGTGGTGGTGGACGAGGCCTATCAGCCGTTTGCGCAGGACACCATGCTGCCGGCGCTGGCCGATTTCGACAATCTGCTGGTGATGCGCACTCTGTCCAAGGCCGGGTTCGCCGGGCTGCGTCTGGGTATGTTGGCCGGGCATCGGCGCTGGCTGGGCGAGTTGGACAAGCTGCGCCTGCCCTATAATATCAACAGCCTGACCCAGGCCAGCGCGCGTTTCGCCCTGGCGCACTGGGAGATTTTCGCCCAACAGGCGGCGATTTTACGCGCAGAGCGGGATAAAATGCTCGATTTGTTGCAGAATACGCCCGGCGTGACGGTGTGGCCGTCAAAGGCCAATTTCATCATTTTCCGGGTGGAAAATGCGCCCAGTATGCATAATCAATTGAAAGATCGGAAAATTCTGATAAAGAATCTTCACAAACCCGGAACGCCGCTGGAAAACTGCCTGCGCGTGACAGTTGGCAAGCCAGAAGAAAATCAGCGTTTCATCGAAGCGCTGAGGGAATCATTATGAGCGAACGCAAAGCATCGGTGTCGCGCGACACCAACGAGACGCAAATCAGCGTCAGCCTGAATATTGACGGAACCGGCCAGTCCAGTTTTGACACCGGCCTGCCGTTTCTCGACCACATGCTGGATCAGGTGGCGCGGCACGGCATGGTTGACCTGGACATCAAGGCCAAAGGTGATCTGGAAATTGACGCCCATCACACGGTGGAAGACATCGGCATCACCCTGGGCCAGGCCATGGCGCAGGCGGTAGGCGAAAAGAAAGGCATCGTCCGTTACGGCCACGCCTATGTGCCGCTGGACGAAGCGTTGTCGCGCGTGGTGCTGGATTTCTCCGGGCGACCGGGTCTGGAATATGGCGTCAGTTTTCCGCGCGCTGCGATTGGCGAATTCGACGTGGATCTGTTCCACGAGTTTTTTCAGGGCTTCTGCAACCATGCCCTGGTGACCCTGCACATCGACTGCATTCGCGGCAACAATGCCCACCATATCGCCGAGACCGTATTCAAGGCGTTTGGCCGCGCTTTGCGCATGGCGCTGGAAGCCGATCCGCGCTCGGCGGGAGTGGTCCCTTCGACGAAAGGGACGCTATGACCAGAATAGCCATACTCGATTACGGCATGGGCAATTTGCGCTCGGTGCAGAAGGCCTTTGAGCACGTTGCTCGCGAGCAGGAAATCGTCGTCACCGGTGATGCCGATGTGGTGAAGGCCGCCGACCGCGTGGTATTTCCGGGGCAGGGCGCCATCGGCGGCTGCATGCGCCTGCTGGACGAAAGCGGCCTGCGTGAAAGCTTGCTGGACGCCATGAAAAACAAGCCGTTTCTGGGCATTTGTCTGGGCTTGCAGGCCCTGTTCGAGCATTCCGAAGAGGGTGGCGGCGTGGACATGCTCGGCGTCATGCCCGGCAGGGTGCGGCATTTCAGCAGCCTCGGCGTAGCCGTGAAAGGCCTCAAGATTCCGCACATGGGCTGGAATCAGGTGCGGCGTACGCGGCGGCATCCGTTATGGCGTAAAATCGACCAGAATAGCTGGTTTTATTTCGTACACAGTTATTTCGTCGATGCCGACAACCCGGACGATATTGCCGGGACGACCCGCTACGGAGAAGATTTCGTTTCCGCAGCCGGGCGCGACAATGTGTTTGCTGTGCAGTTTCACCCGGAAAAGAGCCAGCATGCCGGCTTGCAATTATTGAAAAACTTCACACTCTGGGATGGCGAATGCCAGCTCGGCTGACAGGATAAACAGAACATGCTGCTGATACCCGCCATTGACATGAAAGACGGTCGTTGCGTGCGCCTGCGCCAGGGCCGCATGGAAGACGAAACCGTATTTTCCGACAACCCCGCCGCCATGGCCGGGCACTGGGCCGAGGCCGGCGCCAGACGTATTCATCTGGTGGATCTGAATGGCGCTTTCGAAGGCAAGCCGGTCAATGGTGACGTGGTGCATATCATCG
>JALXFQ010000386.1 GCA_027067235.1 Gammaproteobacteria bacterium | reverse complement strand
GATCCAGACCTGTTTCGGTTTGGGCGCGGACTTCATCGCCTTGTCCATATCATCGTGCTTGGATTCCTCCATTTTGGGTTCTTCCATGCGGTCGAATCCGGCGGTCAGGCTGGATTCCGAGTCGATGAGGAATTGCGCGGAAGTGACGATTTTGTCGCCCTGTTTCAGGCCGTCGATAATTTCCACATCATCGCCCGCTTCGCGGCCAGTCCTGACCATGACCGACTTGAATTTGCCGTCGCCCAGCGCTTTCACTACGCGGTTCATGCGGCCGTTGCGGATGATGGCTTCGCGTTTGACATACAACACGGCGCTTTCAAACGGCGCTTTGATGGTCAGTTGCGAGAACATGTTGGGCTTGAGCAGTTCGTCAGGGTTGTCGAAGCGAATGCGCACGCGCAGGGTGCGGGTTTTTTCGTCCAGCGTCGGATAAATGTAGTCCAGCGTGCCCTGCCAGATAACGCCGGGGTAGGCCTCCACGGTCATGTCCACGGACTGGCCTTCGCGCACCCGGCCGCTCTGGCGCTCCAGCACTTCGGCAATCACCCATACGGTATCGAGCTGGCCGATGCTCAAGACTTCCATGGCGGGTTTGACGAATGCGCCCTGACGGACTTTCAGCTTCTCAATGAAACCCGATTGTTCGGCGTAATAATTCACGCGCTGGCGGGCTTTGCGGGTTTTGCGCAGTTGTGCAATCAGTTCGTTATTGACGCCCAGTGAAACCAGCCGGTCTCTGGACGCGTTGATCAGCAGGCTGTTGCCGCTTTTCAGCGCGGTGATGAATTCCTGCTGCGCGTTGACCAGCGCCGGGCTGTACAGCTCGAACAGTTTCTGGCCTTTGCTCACCACGTCGCCAGCGGATTTCACCAGCAGTTTTTCCACCCAGCCTTCCACACGCGTATGCAGATTGACCAGTTTTTCCTCGTCGAATGCGACATAGCCCACCGTGTCGATCTGGCTGACAAGCTGGCCTTTCATCACCTTGCCAATGCGAACGCCGATGTTGTTTTGCACAGCGGAAGAGATTTTCACCACGCCGTCTTCATCGCCTTCGTTTTCATAAACCGGCACCAGATCCATACCCATGGGCGACTTGCCGGGCTTATCGCGGCGGTAATTGGCGTCCATGGGTGCAACCCAGTATTTGATTTTCTTTTCGCCAGTTCCGGCGCTCCCGCCCGAACCACCGCCTGAGCTGGAAGTTCCCGGCTCGCCCTGAATGAGCGGCTGCGCGAAATAACCGGCGATGACGCCGATAATGATTAACACCAATGCAGATAAAAATTTGTTCACGGTACTTGTCCTTTGTCAGTTGCTTCAGCGGCTAGCGAGCGTGGATTCGGGTACGAAATAAAGAATTTTGGCGTCGGCCTTGAGGCGATCAACCTCGATGCGCTGCTGATCGAGCCGGGTATTCAGATCGTCAATGTAGGCGCGCATGACATCAGCGAAATCGCCGCGGTCGGACTGGTACGCCAGCAATGCCGCCTGCGCCTGCTGCCTGGCCTGCGGCAATAGCAGTTTGCGGTACAGCGCCTGTCTTTTTTTCAGTTGTTCTTCGTTGGCCATTTCCTGTTTCAGGTTGGCCACCAGCTGCCGCAGCAGCGCCAGGCGCTGGCTTTTCAGCGCCTGATATTTGTACTCGCTGGCCTGCCGTTTCTTGTCCTGGCGCCTGGCGGTGAACAGTGGCAAGTCCACCGTAACGCCTGCCGAAACAAAATCCGCGCGGGGTCGGCCATCCTGCATGTCGTCGCGGTAGCTGTAGCCGACATTGACGCCCCAGCCCGGTTTGTAGCTTTCCTTTATCAGGTCGATTTCCTTTTGCGCGATCTCCAGTTTCCTGTCGATTTCCTGAATTTTCGGATGTGAAAGAAACCGCTGGCTCAACGCCTCGAAATCGTCTGGCAGCGCAGGTATGGCCAGCTCGGGGAGTTTCCCCGGCAAAGGCATCCGGCTTGCTTCCACGCCGATCCAGCGCGAGAGTTTTGATCGCTGGGTGTCAATCATCTGGTCAATTCTGGCAACGCGATCATCCAGCCGACTCAGCTCCAGTTGGGCGCGGATCAGGTCTTGCTGATTGTTGCGACCGACGGAAAACAGGGAGCGCACTATATCCACCAGCTGGGCGAACAGCTTGCGGTTACCGGCGATAATGGTTTTCGCCTGCTGCCAGTACCAGATTTCCAGCCAGTTCAAGCGTGTATTTTTCAGTATTTCCAGTTTGCGTGTTTCCAGTTCAACCTGAGCCAACTCCGACTGCTTACGGGTTTTCTGCTGTTTGATTTCTCGCGTGTCACCGCCGGGAAACTGTTGCGTTATGCCGACCTTGAACTGGGTCATGTTTTCCTGATCGAAATCAAAGCTGTCCGTGGGCAGGTTCAGCAATCCCACCTGCAGTTTCGGGTCCATCAACTGGCCGTCGGCAACAGCGCGCTCCGCCAGCGCCTTGCTTTCCCAGCGCTTGGCAGCCAGGCCTGGTTCGCCCTGCAAGGCGATGGTTTCGGCCCGCTCCAGAGTAAGCTCGTTGCCGGCAGCGGTTTTCGTTTCAGCGCCTGCGACCAGCAGCAGGCCAATGGCGATGGCGGACAGATTCCGGTGTAGTTTCTTCATGTTCAGTTTCCGTGCACAGGGGCGACTGATCCACTGTTTGCCGGCCCCACGCGCGAGCGCGCACGGACCCGGCGGGCAGATCAATCAGGATTCGGGTTGTTGGTGCGGACGCAACAGGGCCATGGCCCGGGCGCGCCGGTTCAGCGGAGTGGAATCAGGCCCGGGGAGGGTGTAGCAACGACGAGACGCTACGCGAGGCAAAGCGGTCGTCGGGAGCAACGGCAGCGTTGCCGGAAGAAAAATCGCCGGCCCAGGAAAACGGGGTAAGTGGGGCGATGGCTGATGCAACGCAATGGCCGCTGGCGCAACCATGACCCTGGCAACAGCAGCCGTCATGGCTGTGGGAACAATGGCAGTCATGGGCAGGATGCTGCGTTGCAGCGCCATCCGCATGACGTTCTGAGTGGGTCATGTGATGCATGGACGCAGGCGAGGATTCGAACCCGGCCATGGCCGCCTGCAACGGTGCAATCAGCAGAACCAGCGCCAGTAACAGCGTATGCAGGCCTTTCAGCAGATTGTTGAAAAATCGCCCCATGGGCGGGAATGGTACAGAGATTCATTCTTATTTCAACGGTTTTCACGCCGGACTGAAAGGCGCGGCTAAACGCCGCCATTCGGTAAAACCGGAAAAAAGTTTTCCCGAGTTTGATCCATAGCCGGCCCGCTGGCGTAAACCAGAGACAAGCACGATAACGAGGACCAGGCATGCGTCGTATCTATTTTCTGTTACCCGATGAAAGCAGTTGCGAGGCCATCGTGGATGAACTGGAGAGCGTTGATATCCCGCTTGCGCATTTGCACGTCATACGCAATTACGAAGACGGCGAAAGCCACTTGCCGCGGGCCAATGTCTGGCAGCGCACCAATCTGGCTTCCAGTCTGGTGAAAGGCGGGTTGCTGGGAATGGTGGCCGGTTTCATCGCCGGCCTGATGATTATGAATACGCCCATGATGGGCCCCAGGCCGGGCTGGGAAACTGTCGTGGCCATGTCGCTGATCGGCGCTATCATTGGCTCGTTTCTCAGCGCCATGGTCAATGGCGGTGATTTCAACCACCAGCTGGATACGTTCAAGAACGCCATTACCCACGGTCAGGTATTGTTGATGGTGGATGTGCCGGCCAGCCAGCAGAAAATGATCGCCGACATGGTGCTGGAATGGCACCCGGAGGCGCATCTGGGCACCGTCGCGCACAGGCATCTCTGATTTGACGCCGATGAATTTCCGCCAACAGATTCGCAATAACCTGCTGGCCATCATCAGTCTGGCCGTGGCGCTGGTGGCGCTGAGTTACAACACCTGGCGCAACGAACTGACGGAGCACAACCGCAATATCCGCTTTGCCGGGTTTGAAATCATCAGGCATCTTGGCGAATTGCAGCGCATTACCTATCTGGTGCATTACGACAAGGCGCTGAACCGGCAAACCCCTCGCGATGGCTGGGCCGAGGTGCTGGTGCTGCGCGATCTCAGTCAGGTCATGCCGGCGCGGGTCCCGGCGGTGGCGCAAGCGCTGCTGGATCAATGGCGCGACAACTGGCAGGAGCTGGGCAAGAGCGACGTTGCTGTTTCCAATATCGATAATGCGATCAATGACCTGCGCGAGGAAACCTTGAAGGCGGTCAAAGACCTGGAATAGGG
>JALXFQ010000385.1 GCA_027067235.1 Gammaproteobacteria bacterium | reverse complement strand
CGATAGTCCAGCATCGCCTGCCAGACCTGCGGGCTGCGCAGTTTGCCGGCTTCGTGCAGGGTGATGATTTCGTTTTCCGTCAGCCATAGCGCCCGCTCGATATCCGGGTCCAGCGCCTGGCCGGTGTTGCGGATTACCGCGCCCGTGAAATTGAATCGCAGCCAGGTGCGTTGTTTTTCCCGCTGCGGCCAGCGATACACGCCAAGCAGATACCGTGGCTCGAATTCCCAGGCGGTTTCTTCCAGTACTTCGCGTCTGACTGCCTCGATGAGCGATTCGCCGTCTTCCAGATGCCCGGCGGGCTGATTGATTACTGTTTCGCCGCCGATGGTTTCTTCCACCATGAGGAAACGGCCGTTGTTTTCAATGACAGCGGCGACAGTGACGTGAGGAAACAACATGGCGCTGATCCGCGTAATTCCGTCAAAAAAGCTGATTCTGCACCCCCGCGCCGGGAAAAGAAAGCGCCATATAAACACTTGAAATTTTATCCTGTGCCGCCAGAATTACGGGAGAGACCACAGTCGCGTTACAGGTAATGAGCGGAAAGGAACTGATAGACAATGACGACGGTCTGGCGCTGGAAGAAGCCAGGCCGAAAGTCAAGAAACCACCTCGTTACAAGGTGGTGCTGCTGAACGATGACTACACGCCGATGGATTTCGTGGTGGATCTGTTGCAACGTTTTTTTCGCATGGACAACAGCAAGGCTGTACAGGTGATGTTGCAGGTTCATACCAAAGGCAAGGGCGTGTGCGGCCTTTTCAGTCGGGAAGTGGCCGAAACCAAAGTGCAGCTGGTACAGGATTATGCGCGGGAACAGCAGCATCCTTTACAGGTCGAAATGGAGCCGGAATAACGGCGCTATCGACCGGAAAAATACTCAGCAGAGGTAAGTCAAATGCTTTCAGATGAACTCGAACTATCCCTTGGCGCAGCAGTGCAGTCGGCGCGTGATGCCAGGCATGAGTTTGTGACGGTGGAGCATTTGCTCAATGCGTTGCTGGACGACGCCAATGCCTCCGAGGTGATCGTGGCCTGTGGTGGTGACATCGAGGCCCTGCGCAAGCAGCTGCAGGATTTTCTTGCTGAAGAAGTCCCTCTGCTGGAGGAGGGCAGTCTGGAAGAGACCCAGCCCACCATCAGCTTCCAGCGCGTCATTCGTCGCGCCATTCTGCATGTGCAGAGCACCGGCAAAACCGAAGTCACGGGCGCCAACGTGCTGGTTGCCCTGTTCGGCGAAAAAGACTCTCATGCGGCCTATTTTCTGGGTTTGCAGGACATCACCCGTTACGACGTGGTGAGCTATATTTCCCACGGCATCAGCAAGGTGGGCGGCGAAGATCCGGTTCTGCCGGCGCCGGATGAAGCCGAGGATGAAGACGCGGCCACAGCCGGCACGGATCCGCTGCGCGCCTTTACCGTGAATCTGAACGAACAGGCCGGCAAGGGACTGATTGATCCGCTGATCGGCCGCGAGCACGAAGTGGAGCGCACCATCCAGATTTTGTGCCGCCGGCGCAAGAACAACCCGCTGTATGTGGGCGAGGCCGGCGTCGGCAAAACTGCCATTGCCGAAGGTCTGGCGAAAAAGATTGTTGATGGCGAAGTGCCGGAAATACTGGCCGAATCAGTCATTTACTCGCTGGATCTGGGCGCCCTGCTGGCGGGCACCAAGTATCGCGGCGACTTTGAAAAACGCCTGAAAGCTGTTCTGCATTCGCTGGAAGACAAACCGCATGCCATACTGTTCATCGATGAAATTCACACAATCATCGGCGCCGGGGCCACCTCCGGCGGCGCCATGGATGCGTCCAATCTGCTCAAGCCGGTGCTGTCGGCGGGGCGTCTGCGTTGCATAGGTTCCACGACTTACCAGGAATATCGCGGCATATTCGAGAAAGATCGCGCATTATCGAGGCGTTTCCAGAAAATCGATGTGATCGAACCAAGTATCGAGGATACCGTCAGGATATTGCGCGGCCTGCAATCCCGTTTTGAGGAACATCATGACGTCAGTTACACCCGCCAGGCCTTGCGCAGCGCCGCCGAGCTGTCGGAACGCTATATCAATGACCGCCATTTGCCCGACAAGGCCATCGACGTTATCGACGAAGCCGGCGCGCATGTGCATCTGGCGCCAGCGGACAAGCGCAAGAGCAAGATCGGCGTGGCGGAAGTGGAATCCATAGTTGCCAAAATGGCGCGCATTCCGGAAAAATCCGTGTCCCAGTCGGACAAGAAAGCGCTGCAGAATCTCGAGCGTGATCTGAAAACCGTCATTTTCGGTCAGGATCCGGCCATCGAGGCGCTTTCCACTGCCATCAAGATGTCGCGCTCCGGCCTAGGCAAGCTGGAACGGCCCATCGGCGCTTTCCTGTTTGCCGGTCCCACCGGCGTGGGCAAGACCGAAGTCACGCGGCAACTGGCCATGACCCTGGGCATCGAACTGATTCGTTTCGACATGTCCGAATACATGGAGCGTCACACCGTTTCGAGGTTGATCGGCGCGCCGCCGGGCTATGTGGGTTTTGATCAGGGCGGCCTGCTGACGGAGCAGATCAACAAGCACCCGCACGCGGTGTTGTTGCTGGATGAGATCGAAAAAGCCCACCCGGACGTATTCAATCTGCTGCTGCAGGTGATGGATCACGGCACGCTCACCGACAACAACGGCCGCAAGGCGGATTTCCGCAATGTCATCATAGTCATGACCACCAATGCGGGCGCGGAGCGGCTGTCGCGCAACACCATGGGCTTCACCAACCAGGTGGAATCCGGCGATGCTATGGAAGCCATCAACAAACTGTTTACGCCGGAATTCCGCAACCGCCTGGACGCCATCATTTCCTTCGACGCGCTGGACAAGGACTCCATCATGCACGTGGTGGACAAGTTCATCATGGAGCTGGAGCAACAGCTTTCCGAGCAGAAAGTCGAACTGGAAGTGGACGACACGGCGCGTGAGTGGCTGGCGCAGAAAGGCTACGAGCCTGCCATGGGCGCGCGTCCCATGGCGCGCCTGATCCAGGACCGGATCAAAAAAGGCCTGGCTGACGAGTTGCTGTTCGGCAAACTGGCCAACGGCGGCGATGTGCTGGTCACCGAAAAAGACGGCGATCTGGTGTTTCAGGTGGAAGGCCGCAAGCGCAAGCCGAAAAAGCAGACGGAACAGGAAGCGGGCTGATTATCCCGCGACCCCTCCGCTTGCCGTTGATTCCCCGGGAAATCAGCGGTCGGTCGCGCCCGGTTTTTTCCTGACCAGCAATACGGTTTCGCCCATATCTTCGTCTTCGTTCGCCGTGCTGACTTCATGCCCCAGTGAATGACAGGCGGCGGCCAGCTCGTTGCTGACGCTGTGGCCGCCGGTGATGACTTTCAACACCTCGTTATCGCCAATATCCGCCAGGCCTTTTTTCAGCGCAAGGACGTGCAACGGGCAAGCAATTTTATCGATACTGATCTGTTTGGCAATGTCGGACATGGGCATACTCTCAGGGATGTGCCGGTGTATACGATGCAGCCCCGTTTCGTGATGCGTTCAAGTTTCACTGCTGGAGTTTTTCCCGCTCCCGGCGACGGCAAACGCCAGTCCGGTAATCGCCAGGCACCAGACGATCATCGGCCCGCTGGGCAGATCGGTCAGGGTGGAAACCAGCAACCCGGCGGTATAGCCAATGACGCCGATTGCGTAGCCCGTGGCCACGCGCCGCCCGCCGGACAGGTTCAGGCGCAGGGTTGCCAGCGCCGGAATGATGAGGCTGGAGAACACCAGATAAACGCCCACCAGTTGCACCGAGGCGGTGACCGCGAGGGCGAACAGCAGGTAGAAGCCGACGCCATTCAGCCGTTGCCGGTATCTAGACCAAATGCCCAGAATGGCAGCGTATAAAACGGCGACTTGCAACAGGCGCGGCCAGTCCACCCACAATATCTGTCCGCTGAGCAGTTCCTGCAGATGCTCGCCGCCGTGCGGGTTGTTGGCCAGCATGAGTATGCCGGTGGTGGCGGCGATGACAAATATGACGCCGATCAGGGCTTCCTGCCCCTGTTGCCAGCGCTTTTCCGTCCAGCTCAGCAACAGCGCGCCCAGCATGGCGCTGCCGCCGGCGATCAGCTGCACCTGCCAGCCGTCCACCTCGAAGCCGAAACTGTGCGCGGCGATGACGCCGAGACCGGCGATCTGGGCGATGGCGAGGTCGATAAAGATAATGCCGCGCTTCAGCACTTCCTGTCCCAGCGGCACGTGGGTGGCGAGCACCAGCAGCCCCGCCACAAACGCGGGGC
>JALXFQ010000384.1 GCA_027067235.1 Gammaproteobacteria bacterium | reverse complement strand
GATGACCGCCAAAATAATAATTGAAATAGTGCAGCGAATCTTCGACATATAGCCCGGGGTGGGTAAAGTTTGCCCAGGACCTTACCGCAGCAAGCAGCAACAGCAACACACTGCCAACAATCATCCAAAAGCGGTTGTTTTGCCGCGAGATCCGGCACTCGGACTCGATTGCGGAGGGCTGCGTAAACAGGGCAAGAAAATCGTCAATGAAACCTTTTGATCTGGAAAGCAGCCAGGGAAGGAAATAAACAGCCAGTGATACAATGAGCGCCTTTAGCAGGCGCAGACTTTTAATGGCCAGTATTTTCCAGCGCGGCACACCGGCAAGGACATCCGCCGCGCTGAAATCAACTTGCACATATGCCAGCCCATTGGGCGCAATGCTCTTTACGCTCACCTCCGAATCAGACTGACTGGAAAAAACAGACCTGCCGGCAACAGGGTGCATCACTTGTGTCAGCTTCGACCCGGAATAGGTCACCAGGGGAACATGCCAGTAGAACAGCACGGCATCATAACTCAGGCCGGACACATGATGCGCCTGGTATGTCCTGCCCATCTGGACGAACAACTGCCGACCGGTCAGGGGGCTGACCGGCGAATTCAGTCTGAATTCAGTGGGTCCGTCGCTGGCGGCGCGAAACACGCCGCGAGAATGCGTCCCGACGCCGGTTTTGCCTTTCCCCACATACAGTGTATAGAAGTTGTTACCGAGATTAACCGGCTTGTAAAGGGTAATCCCCTCCACCAGTCCGTCCCTGTTCCAGGAAAAAAACCCGAGAACAAAAAAAACAGCGGCGGCCAGAAGCAAACGTATTCTTTTGGCACGATGGTACGGCAACATGAATAGCCCTTTATCCCGGAATCAGAAATGAAAGGAACGGAATATACTAGAGTCAATACGGCAAGCAACAGCTTATCGTCTCCGCAGCCTCAGAATGGCAGATAATCCGGCGGACGGTGCCTGTCGATATCAATACGCGCCGTTGCGAGCTGATCAACAATAAATTTTCCCGGATGTGTCCCAAAATCAAAGCGCATGACGTGGCATTTCTGTAAAGAGATGCCAAGATACACCTCATTTGACCCAGGTAAAAAGGGCGTTTCACTAACATGGCCTTTTTCGCCTTTTCGTTCAACCCAATACAGCTGTAATCGGCCTTTTGTCTCTGATTGGATTTTCAATCGCATCAAACGATTGCCTGTCAACTTCCGGCAGTAAGCTTTTCCCACTATTAAATAAGGATCATTTCCGGTTGATTCAAAAGAAATGCCTGCGCCACGTTGTTTCAGATTGGCAATATCATGCGAGAAAATGATGGCCTTGACTGGAAGCCCTATTGAATCGAATTGATGAATGACCATTTCATGATTAACACGACCATAGAACGGCGCAACATAAAAAAATAATGAGAAAAAATGTAGCAACAATACCAGCCCGGCAAAAATCCACGCCAGGCTGGCTCGAGACCAATGGATCGTCAAGGAGCCGCCCCCGTGGCGCAGTATCAATTTCTCGGCAAAATCGACAACCCGGGTTGCGCCTGAAAGGAATAAAATGACCAGCGGCAGCCACACCGGCATCAGATACTTGCCCTGCAACTGTATGTCGTTGTACTCGTTGACCAGCATATACATGAAAAACTGGAAAGCCAGCATGAAAAACAACAGCGCCTGAAACGCGTATTCCCTTTTTTCATCCGGCTTCATGATGCGCCTTGCGCGTATTCTGTTGAAGCTGAAAACAGCAAACCAGCCTGCCGCA
This sequence comes from Gammaproteobacteria bacterium, assembly GCA_027067235.1. GTDB lineage: Bacteria > Pseudomonadota > Gammaproteobacteria > QOAV01 > QOAV01 > QOAV01. The sequence continues at coordinate 2,527 of JALXFQ010000384.1, read as the reverse complement.
ATCAGGATCACGGCCTTGTACAGCCAGTAAACGGCGGGCGCCACCCGCAATCGGAGCCAGTCCAGATTGCCCACCGTGGACACGAAAGTCTTGGTCAGGAACCCGTCCCGGTTTTTCAGCAAATCCATCATGCCTATGCCGCGAGCATGGTATCCATGGGCCGGATTACCGGCGAAACGCTGATACTTTTCCGCCAGGGCCTGGGTAAGATGAAAAAGAAACGGGTCATGCGGGCCGTAGTGGTACATATTCCAGATCAGCCACCAGCCGCCTGCAGCCAGAACCAGAAGCAGTACGGTCAGCAGCTTGAGCAGGCCGCTTTTCAACGGCAGACGAACAAACAGCAGCATAAACAGCACAACCGGCAGCGCCAGCAACCAGGCGGTTTGTTTTGACAGTATGACCAGCCCGCTGGCCACGCCCAGAAGCAGAATCTGGCGCCATCCGGGGCCGCGACGGAAAATCAGAACCAATGCCAGCACGAGCAGGGTTGCGCTGAATATGGCGCCGCTATCATCATTGTTGTAGGAAGCAATAAACGTGTACTGGGGCATCAAACCCGTCAGCAGTACGCCCACCAGCGCCTTGCCATAGCTGTTGAAATAGACATACAGCGCGTAAAACCCCACCATCAGCGCAAGACTGCACAACAGCACCGAACCTTTGCGAAAGGCCAGACGGGCCTTGGCCGAAAGCGAGCCATCGGTATTCAGCAACTCAAAATGCTGCAGATGGGCCAGCATCGCGCTGGTGATATAGGCCAGGGGCGGACGCAAGGCGCGCGTACTGCCGTAAACCGTATATTTCAGCTGGTCTTCATCTTGCGGAAAAACAGGCAGCCGCTGGTGCTGATAAATAAAGCGGACGATATCATCGTGGGAGGAAAAATCTGGCCCGGAACCCAGCGGAAGAAGTCCCGATGTCCAGTTGAAATAAAACAGAAATCCAAGGAATACCGCAAGCATCAGAAACAGGGTTTTGTTTGCTTTGTTCATGGGCGCCTGATCAGAATCTTCGGATTGCGGAAAACACCTTGGTCGAAAAACCTTGACGTCTGCGGAAAGACAGAACCCGTTGCGCCAATCCCGCTGTATGAAAGACAACCGTCATTGTTTCGCGGCTTTCTTCGCCTGTTGCGGATCCCGGCTCCGGATCAGCTTCAACTGCTCATCAACCCAGCTGGCTTGCCTTGTCCCAAGCCGGCCATAGGCCGCCAGGGCGCGCACCAGACGATTGAGCTGGTATTCGTTGTTCTCGTCACGAATTCTGGACAGTCGATGGTAAAACTGTCTGGCGGCTGCAGCAAGTTGCTCTCGCCCCGACGGCAGCTCTACAAAGAACATGCCCTGCTCTCCTTCCAGGTTTTCTGCCGGCTGTCCCGGATTAAAATAAAACCACAAATAACGCCACAGGCCGCTGAACACCGGTTTGATGGCATAGACGCCGTTCCTGTCCGGCGCCACCACGGTCGTCTCGCCGGACGGCGCCAGCAGAAACAGGCGGATACGGTATCCACGGCGGGGACGCATGTTCTCCGGAGCTTTGAACCCAATCGTCTCATTCCACGCATGGGATGAAGGCTTGAGGGAGAATCTGAGCTGTGCCCAGTCCCTGTAACTGGCGGAATTACCCAGCGTGGTCCACTCGGCGGCGTCCAGCCCGGCGGGACCACCGCGAACATCCAGCCGCGGTTCAGCACCCGGGCTGTCAATTTCGGCATGTGCCTCGATACTGGCGGAATTTCCGTTAAATCTGATGACCGGCAGAACCAGCTCCTGGTCCAGTTCCAGCACAAAAGGCACTGTCAGGGTTTGCACGGCATTTTTTGCTGACCCGGCCTGATCGAACATCAGCTTGACAACAAGCTTCCCCGAGCGTCCCAGATCCACGGCTTCCAGCCGCTCGCGGTAACTGTCCAGCTTCTTTCTGCTCTGCTCATCCAGTACCGCCTGGTGCTCTCGCTGTTTAACCAGTTGCCGCTGTTCCTCCTCGCGCTGCAGGCGAGCCTTGCGTTTCTCGTAATGATGGTACGTAGAATACAAGCCAACCAGCAGCAATGCCCACAGCAGCCAGACGACGCCCTTTTTCTTTATTTTAAGCAACTCACTATTACCCGTTGGTTTGGTAGTCAGGCGGCGCGGCTGTTTTCCAGCAACCAGCACTTGCGCTGAGGCGGCGCAGCCGGATCATCGGCGCTATAGCGCAAGAAATCCAGCGCCCATGAAGTCGCTGAAGCATGCAGGATCATGCGCGACGGCCCGCCGTGATTTCTGACCTTGCCGGCTGCGCCCGGATTCAACAGCCATGGCTGCTGCTCATCACAATAGGTACGCAAATGACTGTGGCCGTATACCAGAGCGCGCGCTTCCGGGAACAGCGCGCGCAAAGCCTTGTGACGGTCGGTTTGCCCCCAGATCTGATGACCATGAATCATGCACAGGCGGCCGCCGGGCAAGTCCAGACAGACTGTTTCGGGGATTCCGGCCAATACAGCATAAGCTTCTTCAGGCCAGGAGCGTCTATGGTC
>JALXFQ010000383.1 GCA_027067235.1 Gammaproteobacteria bacterium | reverse complement strand
TGTTGTATTGGCCGGCGTAATCGAGACGGCCGGAAAAACCGGCGCTGTCGAAATCCACCGCAAATTCGCTGACATCCAGACGCTCCACCGCCACGCCAGCTTGCCAGCTACGACCGCCGGAAGAGGCGTGGGTAATGGCCGCTGACGCGCCATAATGATTACCCGAGCCGCTGACGCTGTTCACATCGACATCGAAAACGCCGTCAAAGCGCGGCGACTTCAAAAAGGTGACCTCTTCCGTGGCCGAACCGCCGGAGCCGGAAAAACTCAGCCGGCTGTAGAAACCGCTGAACAACAGCCCCCAGCCGCCATGCAGCGGTTGATAATGCTGCGCGCTGATCATGGGTACGCTGACATCCATTACCCCGGCGCTGAGATAGCTGTATCCGGGCTGCAGGCGCGTTTCTGAAGCCGTCGTACTGGCGGGAATTTGTGGAAAGGCCAGATAACGCGCATCCATGGGCGCTTCCAGCAGATGCTCGGCGGTAAAGTCCAGCGTTTCCGCCAGTGCGGCATGCGCATACAGGCAGGCTGCCGCCACCAGGATCAGTGAACATGTACTTGATCGCGTCATGACTGGATTCTCCTCCTTTTTTATCACCCAATGCAAGTCATACCCCGGCGGACGCACGCCCCGACAAAAAAGCAGCAACCCGTAGAGGCCGCTGCAACCGGAGAAAAAACACCGAAACAGCATCCAGGCTAACTCCGACAAGTTGTGGCGGGCTAAAAACTCCAGTCCAGGCGCAGGGTGATTGCCTGCAGATCCGGATTTACCCTGATCTGGCCGGGCGGCTGGTTGTCGGACTCCTTGCCCCTGTGCGTATAGTAGTCCACGCCTGCGCGCCAGTGATTTCCCTTTCGGGTTTTACCGCCCAGGTGCAAACCGATGGTCACGGCATCAAACCCGGCCAGACGGTAATCGGCCGAAGCGTAGGGCGCCGCGGCGCCACGACTGCCAAGCTGGGTGTGATAGAAATCGGCCGCGGTCTGGGTATAAAAACGCAATCGTGGTTCGATGAACGATTTCTTGCCCAGGTCACGCCGGTACGCCAGCCCGAAGGTATGGGATGTGATGCCCCAGTCATTGGTGAAGAAACGATACGACGGTTTCACTACGCCGCGACTTGTTTTAATTCGGTATTCGCCGTAAAGCGCATGGGACAGCCTGGAATCGGGCCGGTTTTCATAAAGGTGATCGACAGGTTGTCCCTTCGAGTTAACGATACTGACAACCTTGTAGGGATCGTTCATGTAACCGCTGGAGCTGGACAACGTGTAGTTGAATTCGCCGATCACGCTTTTGGAAAAGATCTGGGTGACGCCGAGCAGGATATCCGTCACATCCTTGGTCTGCTTGCCAATTTCATTGTTGCTGGCAAACACCGAGCTCAGCGGCGCATGATTGCCTATGGTGCCGTCGATCTCATCATGTGCATAGTTGATCCCGGCTGACAGCGTGGTGTTTTTCTGGTTGAAATCACGGGATATGCTGGAATTGATGCCGATATCCTTGTAGTCCTCTTCCGCCGAGCCGGACAGGCCGTAGTTCAACTTGGTGAGTCGGCCGACGGGCGTGGTCCAGCTCACGGAACCGGAATAACGGCTGTCCTCCACATTGCCGTATAACGGATATGATTTGAGCGAACTGGTTGCAGGACGCGGCGCCGGTCTGGGTCTCGGTCGGGGTGTATTGCTTGCCGGTGCCGGGTGCGAGCCGCCTCCCGAGCTGGTGGCCGGGCGCGGTGCTGGCGCAGCCGGACGCGGCGCAGGTCGCGGCGCCGGAGCGGGCGGTGGCGCTGCCGAACCCGAACTCCTCGCCAGCGTATCCACGGCAAGCGCTTTGGAGAAACTGGCCCCGACAGGCTCTTTTGCCAGGCCGGCAAAGCCTACCGCACCGGTCGGAGAGCTGCCCGAAATGGCGTCGATGCCGATCAGAAAGGACACCGCGCTGCTGTCTTCATCTTCCTTTGCGCCTTTCATCTTGAACGACACCACATTGACGCGGTCATCGCTCTCGGCGTAACCCGACATCAAGGCATCATAGTTCCAGCCCGCTTCTTCCGCCTTCAGGGTTGCGCTGTGGGTCGCGCCCAGCAAAGAGCTGGCAGCCATCGCCAGACGGGTTTTCTTTTTATCTTTCAGTTGCATCCGCAGCCACCTCCGCCAAAACCACGGCCACCACTGCTGGCTTCCTTGCTGAAATAGACATGGTCGTCATAGGCGTCGTTTAACGCTTCCGAACCGAACTGCATCTCCGGTCTGGCAAGGGTGCCTCGCTCCCAGGGCTTCACCGGCGCGCTGCAACCACCCGCCAGGACAAACGTCACCAGCATCACACCCGTCAATATGGTTTTTTTCATTCCTGATCCTCGTAATCCTTGATATTTCGGTTCTCGACAACAGCTTAGTTACCACTGAACCCAGAACTGCTCGCACTGACCGGCGAGACAGGTTTCAGCGTCTTTCCCATTCAGCATGGCCAGAGTGGACAGCATGCCGGCCTCCGAGCAGGTTGACGCTGCCACGGTTACTGATCGCGGCGCGCCGCGAACCGGCCAGCCGGTCAGCGGGTTCAGAATATGGCCGAAGCGTTTGCCGTCATATTCAATAAACCTGCGCACATTACCGCTGGTTGCCAGCCCGCCCTGGCTCAGCAATACAACCTTTCCACCGGCAACGGCAGAATCCCGGTCCACAGCTTCCAAGCCGATTTTCCACGGCGAGCCATCGGTTGCAGGCCCCAGCGCCAGAATGTCACCGCCAAAATTGATCAACACGTTTTCCGCCCCCACAAGGCTGATCAGCCTGCCTGCCCGGTCCACAGCGTATTCCTTGCCGATGCCACCAAAATCCAGCTCGACGCCCGGCGGCAGGCACACCGAGGTTTGCGACCAGCTCACCTTGTCCCAGCCCACAAACGGCAGTATCTTCTCGACATCCCGCTTGCGCGGCAGCCTGTTCCGCGCCGCCTGGCCGGAACCAAAATGCCAGACTCTGGCCAACGCGCCGGAAGTCGGGTCGAACCTGCCGTCGCTGATCTGATACATAAGATCGCAGGCGGCCAGCAATCTGGCGGTCTCTTCGTCTATATTCGTCGTCTGTCCCTGGCTGCGGTTAATCCGACTCAGTACACTGTCGGCGCGATATCGACTGTATTTTTTTTCGATACGCCAGGCTTCGTGCGCAACAATCTTCAGCCATTTCCAGGCATGCGACTGGTCACAACCATCCATCAGTACTTCACAGGGGTTTGCCATGGCGTCGAACGCCCCTTTCCAGATGCCGCCGTCCCGATAAAGTCGCAACGGCTCGGTTTTCATATCCATTCCCACACCCCTTCTCGAGATCAACGATTTACAGTTTCAGCGCCTCGACGATGGCCGCTTCATAGCGGGATTCCTCGTCGGTAACAAACCCGACATGCCGGTGCACCACTTCACCCTTGCCGGAGAACAGCAAACTGCTGGGCATGCCCTGAATGTCGTAATAGGCCGCATGAGCGCCCGCCGGATCAAATATCACCGGAAATGCTGCGTGATGTTCATGCAGGAAATTTTCCGCATCGCCTTTCTGAGCATCGACATTGACGCCCAACACCACCAGCCCCCTGTTACCATATTTTTGCGCCATGGCATTCAGCCAGGGAAAGGACTTTTTGCACGGTACGCACCAGGAAGCCCAGAAGTCAGCCAGAACGACCTTGCCCTTGTATTTTCCCAGCGGAAGCGGCTTGCCCTCGCTCGCACCCACACCAAAATGCGTGGCCAGAATGGCGCCGCCAAACAACTGGATATATTCCCTTCTCGTGAGTCTCATTCCTGTTCTCCTGTTTGATTGTAAGGTGCTGCTCCGGAAGGCCGGCGGGGCACGATTCAGAACCGGTTTCATGGTTCCTAGCCTGCACCCCCGGAGCAGCTAACTGATCGCAACCGCCTGCTACAGCTTGTTGCTGTGACACAGGGTGCAGGTCACCTGCAAACCCTTGTTCAAGGTCACGTTAAAATTTTTCTTTTTGCCCCCACCCGGACACAGCGTGCCGCCCTTACACTCCTTGAGCACAAACGAACGCGTACGGGCGACTCTCGACAGCACCGAGCCCTGCCCATTAACGCCGTGGCAGGCGCGGCAGGCGTTCGGGTTGTTCTCGGCGATATGTTCATGCCCGCCGTTGGCGAAGCCGGTTCCACCCACCGGGTGCATTCCGTGAGGACCATCCAGCGTATTGCCGAGGTCCGCGGCGGCATGACAGGTCGCGCATTCTGTCAGCGTTCCCGAATGTCCCTGTAGCTGTTTCGCCGCGACATTGTCGTTGGAATTGGGATTGCCCGTGGGCCAGATGGCGTGCGTGCTGCCATGACAGGCTTCACACATAACGCCGCCATGCCCCTTGCTCAGGCGATACAGCAGCCCCACCTGGCCATTGGCGTTGGTGGCCTGCGATTCGGCGAAACGCGAATTGGGTGACTGGGTCACTTTCGCCGTTGTCACATTGCCCCTGCCCGGCGCGTTGACGATTTGCGGCTTCCAGGCCTGCAACAGACGCAGGCCGTCCGGAGCCACCGGCACGCCCGCCGGATGGTTGGGATTCAGCGCATCACCGGTATGACAGGACTGACAGCCGGGTTCGGATGCCCATGGCACACGCAAGCTGCCGTTCAGTACGAAATTCCCACCCGGCTTGGGGATACTGAAATCGTTGCCCACCTGTTTCATGTCGCCATGACAATCCTGACAGACCACGCCACCGCTACCCATGGCGCCGCGCAGACAGGCCGTATTCCTGCCGGGATGACACTGATAGCAGGTCTCCTGCAACACCTGGTTCTTGACCGCCGGATCGCGGCCCACGGGGCCAGGCATGGCCGGAAACAGATCCTTGCCGTTGAATTTTGGCAGTGAACCGTGGAAACCGTGCATCGCCGACGACATGGATATGTGACGGGTTTGCTGGCGGCCATTTGGGCCTTGTTGCGGCTCGTCGATGGGGCCCTGCTGCGTCAGATCCAGAGCCGGCGAATAATGGCATTGCGAACACTGGATACTGCGACGCGAATCCAGGCAGTGCTGGTTCGGGTCATTGGCCGGATCACAGGCTCGCGGCGTTCCATCCGCAGCCGTGTAAACCGCGCCGTGTTTCTGGTCATGCAGACGCAATATATTGATCTTCGCCGCATTGATAAGCTTTTGCAGCGGCGTATCGCCTGGGGCGGCGTCCATGCTCTCAACGCGATTGGCCGGAAGATTTTGCAGTCCGGCTTCGTTACAGCTGGCCGACTGGTTGGCCACTGGCAGACTCGGGTCGCCACAATCCAGCGCCTGGGCGTGGCAGTTCTGGCAATCCGCTTCGGCGGAAACCGGCAATACCACATCCAGTGACGCCAGTGTCTGGTTGCCGGATTTAGCCGACACCTTCATTAGCGGATAAGCGTTGGATCTGCCCGTATCATCAACCGGCGACATGGGAATGCCATCAGCAGACCACCACTTGGTATTGTTGATTACTGCGCCAAACGGAAACGCCGTAAAGAAGCGCACGTTCCTGTCGAAACGCTGGAATGGCTGCGGCGCATTATTCAGCCCTGGCATGGTTTGCTGGGCCACTTCCAGAACACCGTTATCCAGTTTTTCCACATTGGGTACGGGAATACCTGTATCCACGGGAATCGGATCAAACAGATTCAGGATGCTGGGGCAACCGGCGGGTGAAGGCGAAGTCGTCGCGCATTCTGACGCAAGATCTACTGGTGGCTGCAACAGCGATCCCGCCAGCACACTGGGATACAGGCGTTCATAATTCAAAACGCCCCAGGTGTTTTTAGCGCCAGTGGTATTGGTGCTCAAGGGGATCGCGCGATTACCTTCCGCCCAGAAATTCGTCTTGAAGATCGCGGAAATCTGATTGGTCTTGTTGATGGAGTTGGCGCCAGCCGGATCAACCGGGCTGGAACTGGCCTGATAAACCAGCGACACATGGGTGTCATCCATAACCTGCGGCGTCGCGCCCTTGTTCACAACCTGGGCGTGAACCACATTGAAAGGCGGCAATATGCTGAAAATACGAAAATCCTGATCGGCGCAATGCATGCCCAGGTCGTTGGACGCTAGCAATACATAGTTGCTGCCCGGGCCGCTGCCTGGCAGACCGCCCCCGGAGCCCGCGCCGGCGCCGTTATCATCATCCAGCAATATAGACAATATGGCCGGCAAAGCCCCGCGGGCAAGGGTGGCGCCGCTCGCGGCAGAACCCGTGGTGACGACGTTGACCGGGTGAGCATCCCCATCAGCATCGTCATCATCCGCCATACCGCAAACAGGCAAGATGGCAAGCATTGCCATCAATCCGCCAGTCAGACTGTTTCCTGCTATTGTCATGGTCCCGCCATCACCCCGAAATCATTTTCCCGCTACAGTGCAATGACCATGCCAATTGTCACAACTCGTTGATTTGGCGGTATCTGAGGCGATTCGTCAGTGGCGTAACCGGGGGACAGTGCAAGATATGTAGCAAATTTTTGCGCAATCCCTGCTACCGCTCACACGGGATCCACAGAAACGGAAAAAACCTGCCGGAATGCCGGCGATTGGCCGCAAAGGTCCAGATATCAGACCGGGACAGCGCCCGTCGACACCGATGCGGAGTTACACCAGATCGTATTTCTTGATTTTGTACCAGAGAGTACGTTCGCTGACTTCCAGCAGTCTGGCAGCTTTGGACTTGTTGTCATTTGCTTTCGCCAGCGCCTGCCTGATCAGCTGTTTTTCCAGACGCTCGGTGTTGGCCGGCAGGCTGTAGGAATCGGGTTCGCCGTTCAGTTCCGAGACAGCCGCGGCTTCTCCGGCGCCGGAGGAAGCGACGCCCGCCGGCAGGCAACCGGTATCAATCCTGCCGCTGGAAGCACCAAGCACCACCGCCCGCTCCATGGCATTTTCCAGCTCGCGCACATTGCCCGGCCAGGAGTAGGCCTGCAGCTGCGACACCACGTCATCATTCAGCAGCGGCGGCTCCATGCCCTGATTTTTGGCATGTTTTTCAACGAAATGACGCGCCAGCAGAGTTATATCATCGCCACGCCGGGCCAGCTCCGGCACATTCAGGGTAAAAACATTGAGACGGTAATACAAATCCTCACGCAACCGCTTTTCCCGCACTGCCTCGAGGGGGTCACGGTTGGTCGCCGCCACCACACGCAAATCCAGTTCCACGCTGCGGTGACTGCCCAGTCGTTCGACCCGCCCGTCCTGTAATATCCGCAGCAGTTTTGCCTGCAGGTCCAGCGGCATTTCGGTGATTTCATCGAGAAAAAGCGTGCCGCCGTCGGACACCTCGAATTTGCCGGGCCGACCGGCCTGGGCGCCGGTGAATGCGCCCTTTACATGCCCAAACAGCTCACTTTCCAGCATGGTATCCGGTATTGCCGCACAGTTGATGGGTACGAACAGGCCCTCGCGCCCGGAAACATTATGCAGGGCCCGCGCCACCAGTTCCTTGCCAGTACCGGTTTTGCCCACAATGAAGGCGGCAGCGTTGCTTTTGCCGACCTGTTCGATGAGCCGGTACAGTTCCTTCATGGGGCGGCTGGCGCCGATGAAGTCCTGCCAGCCGCTGGACAATTCGGAGCGCAGATACTGGTTCTCCTGACGCACCCTGATCGAACCCAGCGCCCGCGCCACGGCAAGCTCTATCATATCGACATCAAAGGGACGAAGAATGTAGTCACAGGCGCCAAACTTCATAGCTTCCACCGCCGTTTCCACGGTACCGTGGGCGGTAATGACAATGGCAGGCAGGCCGGCATTGTTTTCATCAAGCCTTTTCAGCAGTGTGATACCGTCCATCTCCGGCATGCGCAAGTCGGTAATCATCATGTCCATGGATTCATTTTCAAGCAGGGTCAGTGCTTCCACGCCATTGCCGGCGCATACCACTTCGTGCCCGAGATCTTCCAGCGCCAGCTGTAGTATGCGCTGCATGGCCGGTTCGTCATCCACCACCAGTATTCTGCTTTTGCTCATATGTTATTGCTTTTCCGGTAAACAGACAGTAAAGCAGGCTCCTCCCGCTTCACTCTCGGATGTTTGCAGGCGGCCGTCATGGCTGCGCAATATTTCCACAACTATGCTCAGACCCAGACCCATGCCACCCTCCCGGCCGCTTACGAACGGTTCAAGGATCTGTTCGCGTTCGTCTTCCGCGACGCCGGGGCCATTGTCGGCGACATCGACGCAAATTTCATGCCGTTTCCGGTAGAGCTTAACCTGTATACGACCGCTGTTTGCCTCCACCGCCTGAACCGCGTTCAGCAACAGATTGAACAATACCTGGATCATCTGGTCGCGATCATATGCCGCAACCAGCGGCGAGTCCGGCAGCTCGGTGGTCAGCGCCACCTGCTTTTTGCGGCAGCGTCCTTCCATCAGGCTTACGACATGTTCAATGAGCGGCGCCATTTCGCGGGGCTGCAACACCGGCTCGCGCGGCCGCGCCCTGTCCAGCAAATTGGTAACCAGATCGTTGATACGATCGGTTTCGGCGGTGATGAAACCGATCATTTCCCGATCCCGGTCGGTCAGGTCCTTGCGGCGCGCCATGAGCTGGGCGGATGAACGCAGTATGCCCAGCGGATTTCTGATTTCGTGGGCAAGCATGGCCGACATTTCCCCCACCGCCGCCAGTTTGCTCATTTGCACCAGACGCTTGCGCGAAACATCCAGTGCCTCGAGCATGCGGCTGAAGGATTGCGCCAGCTCGGTGGTCTCGCTGAAGCCTTTTACCTCGTTCAGGGACACTGTTCCCTGGCCGGGTACCTTTCGCGTGAGTGCTGTCAGCTCCTGCACCGGCCGTGAAATGGCTCGCGCCAGCCGATTGGCGACAACGGCAGCTCCGGCCATGGTAAACAGCAGCAAAAACAGCAGTTTGGCGAGCAGCTGTTGTACCGGTCTGAAGGCCTTGTCCAGCGGGTCGATAATGACCACTTTCCAGTGATTGCCCGATCGCTCATCACCCTTGCCCGAGGAACCGGTAAGCATGCGTTCGTGGCCAAACAGGCCATAACCACCGGTACCATCGCCGGGATACAGCGTGACGCCCGCATAATCGGACACATCCGGCATTTTTGCCTTGTCGTAGCTGTCCGACGCCGCCAGGATATTGCCTGTATTGTCAATCAGCAGACCCACCCGCCCGGTGGACTGCACCACGGTATTCAGCACGTCGATGATTTTTTCCCAGTTGAACAGAGCCACCAGGTGTCCCAGCGGCTTGTCGGTAAAAACATCTTTAACCGGCGCGCGCATTTCCATTATGGCCTGCTCGCCGCGTATTTCGGGCCGCACAACATAAACCGGCACATTCTCGATGGACAACTGCAGCCAGGCCGGACGCGCCGTCCAGGTCTGGCCAATGTTCCCGGACCGGCTGGCGGCGACGATCCGGCTGCCATCCGTCACCATCAGATTCTCATACAGGCCGGTATAAGCATTGTCCATGTTGTGCAGAAATCGCGACAGACGTTTGTCCACATCGTCCACCTTCAAATCCTGCATCACCGCAAGCTGGCTCCAGCCATACAGATTGACCAGCCTTTCAAAGACCAGCGTGTCAATCTGGCGTATGGCGGACAATGCCTGGGCATCAATGTTACGGCGTATCTCGTTCTCCAGCGCATGACGGGAACGATTATAGGCCAGCGCCGTCATCAGGCTGGCGCTGATCACGGTCAGGGATATGAAAGCCAGCAATATGGCTCGCTGTATCGACATGAAGACGATTCCGTATTCAAAAGCATCAGGGTATTAAAGGCAGCGGGATTTGGCTACTATTGGATCACCAAAACGATAAAACTCCGGCCCGATCAATCCGGAAACAACCGCTCCACCTGTAGCATTTTGAGTATTGTCATGACTATGCGCGCTTTGTTGGTCACTTTGCTGCTGGCCTGCTGGCCCCGGCTTGCCACCGCCGACGAATTTTTTGGCGCCCTGGATACACCCTATCTGCAGGGCCGGGGATTTCAGTTCGCCGATGGCAAACTCTCCCTCGGAGGCTATACCAGTTTTCGCTACCGCAACGAAGCAGGAGAAAAGCCGGTGTTCGATTTCCGCGATCTCAGCTTCCTGCTCAACTGGCGGCCAGCACCCGACTGGCGATTGTTCGCCGAAGCCGAGTTCGGAGAAATCGCCATCATCAAGTCGGGAACCATCGACGACAGCGCCCGGGAATTCGACCTGGAACGGTCGTATGTGGAATATAGCGCCAACCCCAGCCTGCGCCTGCGTTTCGGCAAGTCTCTGACACCCATCGGCTACTGGAACCAGATTCACGCCGCGCCGCTGGTGTGGTCGGTTACCCGGCCCTGGTCCAGCACCGCGCCGTTTGCGCGCCACACCACCGGCGCCAGCATCAATGGCGTTATCCACGCCGATACGGTTGATTTTGACTATATGCTGTATGCCGACAACAGCGCATTTCTCGACCCCGACCGCGTAGATGCTTCAGGCGAAGGTGGAACAGGCATCAACCCCAACAACAATTTTGACAACGGCGCCGGTTTCAGACTGGTCGGCAATCTGTTCAACAGGGATTTGAGCATCGGCCTGTCTCTGGGTGATTTCAAAATCAGCGGACTGGCCGATCGCAAGGATTTTGTGGGTCTGGACCTGATATGGCATCTGGACGATACCGAACTGTCCGCTGCGGCGCTGCGACGAAACAGCCGCGGCAGGGGACCCGACGAATGGGGTGCCTATATACAGATTGCCACGCCGGTGGCGGAAAACCTGTATGCATTCGCCCGCCACGAACGAATAAAGAACGCCTTGCCGGCGGTATCCGCAAACGTGTCGAATATCGGCCTCAACTATCACCCGATCCCGCCCGTAGCGCTGAAACTGGAGTATCGCTATGGACACAATAATGACGCTTTTGCAAAGGATGCATGGCTGGCTTCATTTGATGTTCTGTTCTAGGAACAGGAAACGATGAGCTTGCCGATCCGCCATCATGCTTTACGCATAGCAGCAATTTTCGCATTGCTGTCGGGTCTGGCTGTCCGGCCCGCCCAGGCGCTGGATATCGTGGTGGTCGCGTCCAGGGAGATAGCGCTGGAGCCGGTGAATGAGCTTGTCCTGAACCGAATATTCATGAAAAAACTGGCCACGGACAGACTCGGGGAGCCGCTCGCGCCGGTCAATCTGCCACCCACTCACCCCCTACGTATCGCCTTTTCCAAAGCGGTACTGCGTGAGTCGGCAAAGGCCTCGGCGCGATACTGGAACAAGCAATACTTTCTGGGCATATCCCCGCCGTTCGTGCTCAATTCCCAGGAAGCTGTCCTGCGATTTGTTGCCAGCACGCCGGGTGGTATCGGCTATGTTCTTGACTGCATTGCCGACGAAAGAGTCAATATCATCTACCGGGTTTTGATATCTTCTGAACTGGAAGACAGACTGGCGCCGCTTTGCGAACAGGCGGACGACGCCCCGACCGAACCCGGGGGGCTTGCGCGACAGGGGCATAATCTGCAATAAATGTGCGCAAACCGTTGCATGGATGGCGCCGGAAACGTCGCAGACGCCTGTGTATTCAGCGTTACAGGCATGTGGCACGATTCCTGCGGGGGTTTACATGCAAGGCGGAAAACCTGTATCTGTTCCGCGAACATGGATCAATCTGGAGAACTGACATGAAATATCGCGCCATCCTGGGCCTGCTCCTGGCCCTGCCCGGCTCTTCAGCCCTTTCGGCTGACTTCGGCTTCAACACCACGGCAGCCGTCTATGTCGCCGTCCCGCTGGGCGCCAGAGCCCAAACCAGCTTCACAACATGGGGTGTGCGCTTCGGTGAAGTAGACGCCTCCGGATACAGCGACGAACGGGTCTATTCACCGCTCAACGATACGCCGACGCTGTCGCGCTATATGTCACGCCCCGCCCTGTGGGAATTGAGAACTGACCGCTGGGGCATCGCCAGTTTCAGGGTCAACGGGCTGGAAACAGCGGAAAGAACATTCAGCATGAACGCAGCGGGCGCGATCACTGCCGCCTCATCCTCGATCAACTGGGGCATGGTGGCGGCCGGGACTGCCGCAACGGTTGCTGTCGCAGCCGCCAGTTCTTCTTCATCCGGCGGTAGCGGATCTTCTTCCGGCGCTCCATCCGGTGGTCAACCGGCCCCCGCGCCTGATTCATCCAGTGGCAGCAGTAGTGGCAGCGGCGGCAGTTCCAGCCCGGCCCCGTCACAGCCCGCTCCCGCGCCTGCGCAAACGCCGCCACCACGCGCAGACGACAGGGATGGCGGTCACAATGACGACAGAAATGACGATGATCACCACAATGATCATGAAAGCGACCACGACAGCGACTAGCGGTCAGTGTCCTCAAACGGCGACACTGGACAACAAAAATCCCCTTGGGTATGGTGCCGGTGTCGGCTTGTTCACCGCTAACCAGGTAAAAATGGCTGACATATCAATCACCATCATGAGGAAAAATATTGTATGAGTAGCGCAAAAAAAGTCTCCGGTTACGCCGTCGCCGCAGCTGCGGCCACCCTGTTTGCAACCGCTCCCCTGAGCGCTTCCGCTGCTGACGAAGGCGCAGCAGAAGTCGCCTGTCTGGGCGTTAATGCCTGCAAGGGCAAAAGCGCTTGCAAAACCGCTGACAACGCATGCGCAGGCATGAATGCCTGCAAAGGCAAAGGCATGGTAAAAATGTCCGCCAAGGAGTGTGAAGAAAAAGGTGGTAAAGCGCCGGAAACTGAATAATTCGGCTTTTTTACTGCAACGCAGCACACGCCCCGCCTGCCGGGGCGTTTTTATGTCCAGGGATGGACGGTATATCGCGAGAGGCAGGACGCCGGCAGCGAATAGGTCCAGGGATAGTCGGTATCTCGCGAGAGGCAGGACGCCGACGCGGGTAACCCCATG
>JALXFQ010000382.1 GCA_027067235.1 Gammaproteobacteria bacterium | reverse complement strand
GGGGAATGGCGGCCACCGTACCCAGTTTACGCTCTTTTTCCACCGTCGCCCTGGACACCACCGACACGCCCAGGCCTGCCTCCACCGCGCTTTTCACCGCTTCCGGGCTGCCCAGTTCCATGCTCAGATCCAGACCGGGGCCATCATGTTCCTTCTGGTATTCGAGAAACACTTCTCTCGAGCCGGAACCTTCTTCACGGCACAGGAAAGGCACGCCCACCAGGTCATTCACGGAAATGCTGGATTTTGACGCCAGCGCATGATCCGGCGGCGTGATAACCACCATTTCATCCTGCCAGCAGATTTCCACCGCCAGGTTCTTGTTACTGACCGGCGACTCGACGATACCCACATCCACCTGGTTGGCTTCCACCATGTGCACAATGCCCAGCGAATTCGATACGTTCAGGCGCAGTTTCACATTGGGGAACAGTTTGCGGAATTCGCCCAGCAGCGACGGCAGCACATACTCGGCGATGGTGGTACTGGCGCCGATGACCAGCAGGCCGGTGACATCGCCGGTCAACTCGCGCACGTTGTAATCCATCTCGTTGTACAGGGCGATAATGCGGTCGGCGTATTCAAACACGCAATCGCCCGCTTCGGTCATGCTGATGCGATTGTGGGTACGGTCGAACAGGCGGGTATTGAAATATTCCTCCAGTTGCCGGATCTGGAAAGTCACGGCCGGCTGGGTCATGTGCAGGCTGTCGGCCGCCTTGGTGAAGCTGAGCAGGCGCGCTACTGTATGAAATACCTGTAACCGACGGTCGGCCATAAGATCACCACTTCAGAACGATAAGAGAGGTTTATAAAGGGCGCAAATGTACCACTAACCCGCCAATCAATGCCAGCCACAGACGGGGCTGGCGTGATCTATATCAAGTTTTACTGATGAAGCCTGCCCGGTGACGGGTCATGGCTGTCCCGACCTGCGCGATCCGGCCCGCATCATGCTCAGAAACCGTCCAGCTTGAGGCGCAGATTGGTGACGCTGGAAGCATGGCGCAGGGCTGTATTGCGCGAAATTTTCTTCTGCTTGACCAGACGAAACAGGCTCTCATCAAAACTCAGCATGCCTTCGGATTCCTTGCCGGCCACGATCAGGTCGTTGATTTCCTTGATCTTTACCGGGTCCAGTATCATCTCCCGGATAAGCGCGGACGTGGTCATCACTTCGCAGGCCGCAATACGGCCACCGTTCTCCGCCGGAATCAGGCGCTGGGAAATAACCGCTTTCAGGTTATGCGCCAGTTTGGAACGGATAGTCGCCTGGGATGGTCCGGTAAACGATGAAATGATTCGGTCGACAGTTTCCGCCGCTGCCGGCGCGTGCAGGGTGGTAAACACCAGATGGCCGGTTTCGGCGGCAGTCAGCGCCACCTCGATGGATTCCGGATCGCGCATCTCGCCCATCAGAATGACATCCGGATCTTCCCGCAACGCCGAGCGCAGCGCCTCCGGAAAACTCACCGCGTCAATGCCCAGTTCGCGCTGATTGACCATGGATTTTGCTTCCGTGAATATATATTCCACCGGATCTTCTATCGTCAGTATGTGTTTGGAATAATGTTTGTTGATCTCGTTTATCAACGCCGCCAGCGTGGTGGACTTGCCGGAACCGGTGGCGCCGGTCATCAACACCATGCCGCGCTCCAGATGCACGAAATTTTTTACCATATCCGGTAAAAACAGATCCTCCGGCGTCGGGATAATGGTGCGAATAATACGCAGGGCCATGGCCAGAGAGCCCGACTGGTAAAATATATTGACACGCATGCGGCCGACGTTTTCCAGGGCGAAAGAAAGGTCCAGCTGGCGCTTTTGCTGCAACACGTCGTGTTGCTCCGGCCGATCCATCATTTTGCGCGCCAGCAGCTCCATCTGCGCGTGATCGAAAACCGGCTCGCCTTTCTGCCTGACCAATGCGCCATCCAGCCGGAAAACCGGCAGGCTGTCGGTTTTCAGATGAATGTCGGACGCATTTTTTTCCAGCGCCTTGCGCACCAGTGCGCCCAGTGCCAGAAAAGCATCGGTATTGGAGGTCTTGCCGCGTTCCGAATTGCGCCGGTTAAACGGCGGTTCCGGTGGCGGCATGGTTTTCACATTGTCAAGGCTGTTGTTCTTGCGCTCCATAATCTTCCTTCCTGTTTTGACCAAATCCGGTCTGAACGACTGGCTAAAGGTTCAGTGACTGAATGTCCCTGGCGGCCTGTATTCCGCGGCGGCTTTCCGGCCGCCACGCGCAATGGTTAGCGCGGGCCCGTCTATCTCCCTGATTATCGCGGAAAAACGGGACGCATGGCGGCACCCCCAAGAGCTCCGGAATCAATCACCGTTACCTAAAGCATAGCAGGCCTGTGAAGAAGTCAACCCGCGCGTTGCAATTTAGTGTAGAATTACCCGGGTATTGCTTGATTTTCCGGATTTTTCCCGGAGCAGGTTTCGACATTGGCAGAAAAATTACTGCGCCGGAGCTTGAAATATAAGAATTTTCTAATATATAATTACCCGAGAGAAGCTGCTCATGACCGGGCAGCGCGAAATAGTAAGGGGATTTACTATGCATACTGATTCAAACCGCCCTTCGGCGTTACTCAAGGCAATGGCGCACAAGGATCGTCTCAAATTGCTGTGTCTGCTTCTCAACGGCGAGAAGTCCGTGCGGGAGCTGCGGGAACTGAGCGGCCTCGGACAATCCATGGTTTCGCAACACCTGGCCCGCCTGCGTCTTGATGGCGTGGTTGCCGGCCGCCGTGATGCCCAGAAAGTCTATTACTCGGTACTTGATCCGCTTTCCGGCCAGTTGCTGGAAACCCTGAAAGGTATTTATTGCACATCCACTGACCAGGATGTTGCGCACTGATACCCGGTCATCGACCGGCAATGCGGTACGGCAGAGGAGAGCCATCGACGGTCTGATCACAACATCACATTAGCGGGGAGTAACATGCGAAAGCATTTTTTCATCTTGGCCTGGCTGCTTGGCCTGGCGGTTAACCAGTCAGCGCAAGCCGGCGATGTTCTGACGCTTGAGCAGGCCATTGACTATGCACTGCAAAACAATCCCGGCCTGATTGCCGTGGAACAGCAAATGCATGCCGCCGGCGCCCAGGCTTCCGCAGCCGCAGCGGGCGGCAAGCCGGTGGTTTCCGCCAATTATATCGGCCGTATCAGCAACAATCCGCTGGATGCCTTCGCCATCAAGATCAACAGCCGGAAAATTCGCCAGGAAGACTTTGATCCCGCCACACTGAACGATCCCGACGCGGCCTTCCTGAACTCTTTCGGCATCGCGGTAAAACTCCCGCTGTATACCGGCGGCCGTCTGGAAGCCGAAATTGCCGGCGCCAGCGACCAGGCGCAAGCCAGCAAATACCGGTACGAGCGGGCACGAATAGTCACTGCCCTGCGCGCCACCCAGGCCTATCTTGCTGCGCAGACCGCCAAGCGCGGCATCGCCATCGCTGAAAAGGCGCTGCGTTCGGCACAAAATCACGCCCGCACCACCCGGCGTCTGTACAGCGAAGACCGTATTGTTGAATCCGACAAGCTCACGGCGGAAGTCAACCGCGCCGCCTATCAGTCCGGGCTCAGCACGGCGCGGTCGGAATATGTCCAGGCCAGAAACGTACTCGCCATGGCCATGGGCCTGCCCGGCGCGGATGTCGAAGTGGGTCATGACATCGATATCAGCAAAAAAAACCACGACACCGATGCTCTGATAGCGCAAGCGCTGAAAAACCGGCGTGACATCAAGGCCCTGCGCGCCCAGCTGGCCGCAAGCCATAGCAAGATCGACGTTGCCAGATCAGCAAAAAAACCCACAGTCTCGCTGGTGGCGGGCAGCGACTGGTACGAAGAGGACTATCCCAGCCTGAAAAACGACTCCCAGTACATCATGGGTGTGGTAAAAATGGATCTGTACAACGCCACCACCGACGACAAGATCACCGCAGCCAATCTGGCCACCAATGCAATCGAGCAGCAGATCAGGCAGCTCGAGCAGGAAATCGCCACGGATGTGCGCAATGCCCTCGCCCGTATCGAAGCCGCCAGGGAAAGATACCGGGTAGCCCGCGCGTCGGTCGCCAGCGCCGAAAAAGCAGTGCCCCAGATCAATGAGCGCTACGGCGAGGGCCGGACCATCCTGATCGATCTGCTGCAGGCCGAGCAATCGCTGGTGAAAGCACGGCAGGAGAAACTGGCGGCGGTGCACGACTGGGCGGACGCGGAAGCCACCCTGGCCGCGGCTACCGGCGCGCTTGAGCTGCCGCAGGACACGGGGAACAGGCAGCAATGAGCAGGTTCATGCGCGCATTGCTGTTGACGGGGACGTTGCTGGCGCAGCCGTTGCTGGCCGCGGGATTCAGCAGCTACCGCATCCACGCCGACAGCAGCAGCGTGCCGTCCAGCGCGGTCATCCAGCGCAACGGCATACCCGGCGTGTTCATATTCCACAACGGCCTGGCCCGTTTTGTCATGGTCAAGCCCGGCAAGCGACACCCGCGCAGGATTGAAATACTCAGCGGCCTGCTGCCAGGCGACCAGATCATACTCGGCCCGACCACCACGCTGCACGATGGCAGTCCCATCACGCTGAATCCATAATATCAGGCCGGGCAAACCCGGCCGGGGTGCATTCCCCGTGAAACCGTATCAGGACAACATCGCATGAACGACGACATCCAACTCAATATCGCCGGACGCATTGCCAGAAACTTCGCCCGCAGCAAGCTGACCCTGTTGATTCTGCTCATGGGCTTTCTGGCTGGCGTTATGGCGTTCCTGATCACCCCGCGCGAGGAAAACCCGCAGATTGTGGTGCCAGCCGCCAATATCATCGTGCAAAAACCCGGCGCTTCGCCGAAAGAAATCGAACAACTCATCCTCAAGCCACTGGAAGCCATCCTGCAGGGCATGGAAGGCATCGACCATACCTACGGCATGGCGCGCGATTCCATGGGCGTGGTATTTGTGCAGTTTGAAGTGGGCGAGGACAAGGAAGACTCGCTGGTCAAGCTGTACGACCGCATCATGAGCCATCTGGATCAGATGCCACCGGGCACCCGCCAGCCAATGGTGCATCCGGTGGACGTGGACGATGTGCCCATTCTGACTATCTCTCTGTCCTCGGACCGGCGGGATGACCGGCAGTTACGCAAGGTTGCCACAGACCTGATGGAATACCTGCGCCAGGTGGATGGCGTATCCAATCCGTTTATACTCGGTGGCCGCAGGCGGCAGATCAATGTCGCACTGGATCTGGCGAGAATGCGCCATTTCAACGTCACCCTGAATGATATTGAAGGCATCCTGAAAGCCACCAATGTGGACATGCCCACCGGCACCTTCGTCAACCACGGCAGGGTGGAAACCGTGCGGGCCGGCGGTAAACTGCAAACAGCAGTCGACGTGGCCAGCGTGGTGGTGGGTCTATACAACCACAAACCTGTGTTCCTGAAAGATATTGCCAGCATTACCGACGGCCCCGGCGAAATCAGGACTGTGCACCGCATCGGCTTCGGCCCGGCCTTCCAGGGTAAACACCCGCAGGATCTGGAAATCCCCGCGGTAACCATCGCTCTGGCCAAGCGCAAGGGGACCAATGCGGTATCCGTGGCGAATAACGTACTCAGGCAGCTGGAGACGGTGCGCAGCAAGGTTATTCCCGATGACGTGCTGGTCAATATCACGCGTAACGACGGCGAAAAGGCCGACAAGGCCGTGAACCTGCTGATGGAACATCTCAGCATCGCTGTCGGCACTGTTATCATTCTGCTGGTCGTTTTCCTCGGCCCGCGCGCCGCCGGCATCGTAACCCTGACCATTCCGCTGATTCTGTTGATTACCCTGCTCATCGGCATGATCGCCGGGCAAACCATCAACCGCATCACTCTGTTCGCCCTGATCCTGTCGCTGGGACTGCTGGTGGATGACTCCATCGTGGTCATCGAGAACGTGTTCCGCCATTACAGCAGAGAAGGCATCGACCGCTTCAAAGGCGTGGTGGCGGCGGTGAACGAAATCGGCAAACCGACAAACCTCGCAACGTTCACCGTCATACTGGCGTTTCTGCCCATGTTCTGGGTGACTGGCATGATGGGTCCCTACATGGCGCCGATACCGTTTTTCGTGCCTGTCGCGATGATCACTTCACTGGCGGTCGCCTATACTGTCGCACCGTGGGCGGCCTATCGCTGGTGCAAAATGCGCGGCGCGAATACGCATGAACACGGCGCCGGCATACTGGAGCGTGGCTATCACGCCATCATGAAAAAGCTGGTGGCCAGCAAACTACTGCGCATACTGTTCTATCTGTTCCTGCTGGTCCTGATGGGCCTGGCTCTGGCCTTGCCCAGCCTGGGCGTGGTGACTTTCAAGATGTTGCCGAAAAACAACACCAATACCTTCAACATTACCATTGACGCACCCGATGGCACTGCACTGGAAAACACCGACCGGGTGGCACGCATGGTCGGTGACATCGTCCGCGCCAACCCGCAGGTGAAATCGTATGAAACCTCGGTGGGAGAACCCGGCGTCATAGATTTCAACGGCCTGCTGCGCGGTTCCGGCCTGAAACGCGGTCCGCAGGTGGCCGAGGTGCGCGTCAATCTGCGCGACAAGCATCATCGCGAAATCAGCTCCATTGAAATCGCTTTGCAAATGCGCCCGGCGCTGGCTGAACTGGCGCAAAAAACCGGCGCCACCATCAAGCTGGTGGAAGACCCGCCCGGCCCGCCGGTGCGCGCCACCGTGCTGGCCGAAGTATACGGCCCGGACATGGACAAGGCGCGTGAAATCGCCCTGCAACTAAAAGAAAACGTGTTCAAAACCACCCCGGACCTGGTGGATATCGACAGCTCCGTGGAGGAACCGTCTTTCGAATACAAGATCAGGGTCAACCGTGAAAAAGCCGCTCTGCTGGGCATATTGCCGGCGCAGGTGGCGCAGACCATGCGCACCTTTCTTGCCGGTTATGATATCGGCACAGTACACATGGACGAGGAAAAGGAGCCCGTGCCCATCGAGTTTCGCATCCCGGTATCCGACCGCCGCGGTCCCGTTGACCTGTCCACCGTATTCTTCACCAACCGCCAGGGCAAACAGATACCACTGCTGGATATCGCCAGCATCAACAAGGTTCCGGCGGCAAAAGCCATTTTGCACAAGGACCAGCGGCCTGTTGTTTATGTCGAAGGCGAAATGAAAAAGGAATCCCAGGTTTACGCCGTGCTGCGCATGTGGAAATACCTGAAAACACACCCGCTACCGGATGGCGTCAAGCTCAAACAGTACTTCATGGCTGATCCCGACACCACCGGCTATTCCGTGCGCTGGGACGGTGAAATGCGCCTCACTCTGGACGTGTTCCGCGATCTCGGCGCGGCGTTTGGCGTTGCTGTAATACTGATTTATCTGGTGCTGGTGGGCTATTACCAGTCGTTCATTGTCCCCCTCATTGTCATGGGCGCCATACCGCTGACCATTATCGGCATTTTCGGCGGCCACGCCGCCCTCGGTCAGCCATTCACCGCCACATCCATGATCGGCATGATTGCCCTGGCCGGCATCGTGGTACGTAACTCATTGTTACTGATTGATTTTATACTGGAATACCGCAAGGCCGGCCACAGCGTGGCGGAAGCCGTGCTGCAGGCAGGCACGGTGCGCTTGCGACCCATCATGCTGACTGCGCTGGCCATCATTCTGGGTACTTTCATCATGATATTCGACCCGGTGTTCGGCGGACTGGCCATCTCGCTGGTGTTCGGTACTCTGGTATCGACCATACTGACGCTGTTTGTCATCCCGCTGATCTATTACGGACGCTACAGCAAACTGGAAAGCAAACGCCAGGCATGAAAAAGGGGAGCAGCGCTCCCCTACTCTGGCCCGGATGTTTCATCAAGGCGGACGTGTTTTCTGAGATGGTCTGTTTAGTCAGCGAATTGCGGTGTATTCAGTGTTTTGCACGAAAGCACACTTTGCCCTGTTCGGGCTCAGGCCACTTGTGGCGTTGCATTTTGACTGCTCCCCCTTGAACCATAGCTACGGCTATGCTCCGGCGGTCGATCAGCCAAACTGCTTAGCCACAATCACCCTGACTCCCGAATCCTTCATGAAACATCCGGGCCAGCATGCAGCGATCAAAACACGCATTAGCTGGTTGGACAAACTGTCGGATCGCCTTCCACCTTGCCCGGTAACAGCAGGAATTCGCCAAACGGACCCATGTTGGACATGGCTTCGCCTTTCGGGCCCTTGAATTTCAGGCGGAAAGTCATCATGGCGCCCATGGCGCCGAGGTCGCCCTTGCCCATTTTCACCCAGTTCTTGGTGGAGGCGTGCATGATATAGTCCACGCTCTTGTCCAGCTCGGTGGTTTTCACCGGACCGCCATAAATGCACATGGCCTTGCCGTCTTTTTCCGCTATCTGCATCTCGATATGCGGGCTGTTCTCGCAATCGGAACGATAGATCTGCATGGCCTTGTAGCCCTTGCCGCCATCATTTTTCACCCAGCCGGATTTTTCCAGTTCGTCCGTCAGGGTGGCATTCTGGTTCCAGGCCTCGCACGCAGCAGCAGCCCATTCTGAAGACATCAGTGGCGTAGCCGCCAGAGTCATGGCGGAAAAACCGCCAGTGAAGGCCGCCAGGACGCCGGCCAGTATTTTTTTGTTCATTCGTCGTTCTCCTTTGGGTTGATAGATTTCGATCTTATTGTTACCACGAGGCATGTGTTGATCGATGTTCACTTGAGTATCACAAAACCTGCCTTGCACGCAAGAAATCCACGCCATGTAAGCAGGCGTTAATACTCGCCCCCACGCCGTTTTAACTGCTTCAACCCGTGAAAAGGCTACCAATATCAGGGTATACTCATATACTGCTGAATATGTTTTCATGCCACCCCGTTTCGAGCAACTGACGCCATGGATTATCTGCCCCTGTTCCTGAACATCCGCAACCAGCCCTGTCTGGTTGTTGGCGGCGGTGATGTCGCCGCGCGCAAGACCGCCCTGCTGCTGGAGGCCGGCGCGCAAGTGACCGTGGTGGCGCCCGAACTGCATGCCGATCTGAAAGCAGCGCGGGACGCGGGCCGGATCGAACATGGCGAAGGCGCATTCGAGACGGCGCACTTGAACGGCCGCAAACTGGTTATCGCCGCCACCGATGACAGCGAAGTCAATGCCCGGGTTTCAGCCGCTGCGCAACAACGGAATATCCCGGTCAATGTGGTCGATTCGCCACAGCTTTGCAGTTTTATCATGCCCTCCATCATCGACCGCTCGCCGGTACAGATCGCGGTTTCCACCGGCGGCGTGTCGCCGGTACTGGCGCGCCTGATCCGGGCGACCATCGAAGCGGCCATTCCTGCGTCCTATGGCAAACTGGCCCGGCTGGCGGCGGATTTCCGCGACCAGGTAAAACAGCGTTTCAGCACGGTCAACGAGCGCCGCGTATTCTGGGAAAACACGCTGGCCGGTCCGGTGGCGGAACTGGCGCTGGCCGGCAACCTCGACCAGGCGCGGCAGCAGATGCAAACCATTTTCGACGAGACAACCGGCCAACAGATCCCGGGCGAGGTCTACCTGGTGGGCGCGGGGCCGGGCGATCCCGACCTGCTCACTTTCAAGGCGCTGCGGCTGATGCAGCAGGCCGATGTCATCGTCTATGACCGGCTGGTGTCCAAAGGCATCATGGACCTGTGCCGGCGCGATGCCGATCGCATCTACGTGGGCAAGGAACGCGACAACCACGCGGTGCCGCAGGAAGGCATCAACCAGATGCTGGTGCGTCTGGCCCGGGAAGGCAAGCGCGTTTGCCGGCTGAAGGGCGGCGACCCTTTCATTTTTGGCCGCGGCGGCGAAGAAATCGATACGCTGGCCGATAATCAGGTGAATTTTCAGGTGGTGCCCGGCATTACCGCCGCATCCGGCTGCGCCAGCTATGCCGGCATACCGCTGACCCACCGAAATTACGCCCAGACCTGTCTGTTTGCCACCGGCAATCTGAAAGACGGCACCGTCAACCTGAACTGGAACGCGCTGGTGCAGCCGAACCAGACAGTGGTGATCTACATGGGACTGGTGGGCGTCAAAATCATCTGTGAACAGATGATCGAACACGGCCGCGCCGCCGACACGCCGGCCGCCCTGATACAGCGCGGCACCACGCCGGACCAGAAAGTCTGCACCGGCACTCTGGCGACCTTGCCGGGCATCGTCAAGAAAGCCCGGGCCAAACCGCCCACCCTGATCATTATCGGCGAAGTCGTCACGCTGCAGAAAAAACTGGCCTGGTACCAGGCCGATGGCGACGACAGCGGCTGCCATCTGGACTGATTCGCAGCAAAACGGGCGCGATTGCCAGCAGGCAGCCCGCCGGAATCTTTATTGCTGCAGCAGCGGCTCCAGCTTGCCTGCACGATGCAGGGCCATGAGGTCGTCATAGCCACCAACATGGAAATCATCAATGAAGATCTGCGGCACCGTGCGGCGTCCCATGCTGCGCTGCAGCATGGTTTCGAACTGGGAAGGATCGCGGTCCACATAGATGCGTTCCACCTCCACTTCCCGCGAAGTCAGGAACTGCAATGCCCGCACGCAATAGGGGCAGAAATTGGTGGTGTACATCTCAACCTTCGGCACAGTTTGCTCCAACATTGAAAACGCCGGCCATGATACCGAAACAGGATGAATTTACCAACGTTATCAGCGTGCTATACTTGAGCACGCATTAACACTGACGGGGATATCATGGACAATCAATTCAGCGGCGGTTGCAGCACCAATGATACGCTGGTGGCCCTGCAGGTCATCGCCGATGACATGGAACCGGAATTCGAGCCCGGCAATGTGGTTGTCATCGACCCCACCGGCTACGCCACCCATGAATCTTTCGTCATCGCCCTGTATGACGACAACCATGAGCTGCGCCAGCTGCTCATCGACAAGTCTTCCGGCGAGCAGCGCTATTTTCTGCGCACCCTGAAAACCGGCAAACTGGAAGAGCTGGACGATCTGGAACGGGTCAAGGGCGTCGTCGTCCAGCGTAATGGCAAGCGCATCAACGGCAAGCGCAATATCAAGCATTACCGCTGACCGGGCGGATTCTTCCCCATGCAGACATGGCTCGTAGGCGGCGCGGTACGGGACAGGCTGCTGGGTCTGTCACCCAAAGACCGTGACCGGGTAGTGGTCGGGGCAACCCCCGAACAAATGCTGGCCGCGGGGTTCACACGCGCCGATGCCGATTTCCCGGTGTTCATCCACCCGCAGAGCGGCGAGGAATACGCGCTTGCCCGGGTGGAATATAAAACCGGTTGCGGCTACAAGGGCTTTGCAATACATGCCGGCCCGGATGTCACGCTGGAACAGGACCTGAAACGCCGCGACTTCACCATCAACGCCATGGCCATGAGCGCAGACGGAAAACTGGTGGATCCGTTTCATGGCCAGGATGACCTGCGTGAGGGCAGGATCCGGCATGTCTCCGACGCATTCACCGAAGATCCGTTGCGCCTGCTGCGCGCGGCCCGCTTTGCCGCCCGTTTCCATCACCTCGGCTTCCGCATTGCCCACGAAACCCATCGACTGATGCGGGAAATGGCGCAATCCGGCGAATTGCGCTCTCTCACGCCGGCGCGAATCTGGTCGGAGATGTCCCGCGCCCTGGCTGAACCGAACCCGGAGATCTTCTTCCGCGTATTGCACGCCACCGGCGCGTTGCAGGACGTCTTTCCGGAACTGGCCGGCTGCCTGGCAGCGGACACGCCCAGTCATGAACCGCTGCCGCCACTGCTGCAGACTCTTGCCCTGGCGGCGAAACACACCGACGACCCGGCACAACGCTGGGCGGCGTTGCTGTTCGCCCTGCGCCAGTGCGATGCCGACATTGACGTCGTGGAAATATCCCGGCGTTACAATACGCCATTGCGCTACCGGCAATTGCCACAGACCCTGGTCGATCTGGGTAAACAGCTCCGGTCTGCCGCCGAACCGGACGCAGAATCGCTGTACCGGCTGCTGGAGAGCCTCGGCGCATTGCGCAATCCGCCAGCATTCGCCGCGCTGCTGGCTTTTGCCAGAAACCTGCCCGGCATTAACAGCGACCGGGTCGCCACGCTGGAGCGCGCCCTGAACACGATTCAGCAGGTAAAACCGGAAACCTTTATCCAAAACGGGCTGCAGGGAAAACAGCTCGGCGAGGCGCTGACTCAGGCTAAAATCGCCGCCATCGCCAAAACCCTTGGAGAATCATGATGCCATCACTGACACGGCAACACTGCCTGACGCCCGAGCAGGGTCTGACTCTACTGCAACCCGCAGAAATCGCCGGGCTGATGAAAAAGCTGCAACCCGGCTGGAGCCACGACCCCGAATCGAGCCGCATCCGCCGCTGCTTCAAGTTTACCAATTATTACGAGACCATGGCCTTCGTCAACGCCCTGGCCTGGATCGCCCACCGCGAGGATCATCATCCCGATCTGCAGACAGGCTACAATCGCTGCGTCGTCAGCTATACCACTCACGCTGTGGGCGGCCTGTCGGTGAATGATTTCATCTGCGCGGCCAGAATTGATGAACTGGTTCCGGATACGGCCCGGAAGAATTGAAGCCATTCCACACCGTGATGAAACATCCGGGCTAGGCGATACGCGGACTTGTCGCTAGAATCACGCTTTCATTAACGCCAGACCTTTTTTGCCCATGCGCCCAGCCCAGCTGCTATCCATACTCGACCGTGAATTCACCAGCGCCCGCGAGGGCCATCACACGCCGGTGATGCTGTGGGGCGCCCCGGGCGTGGGCAAGTCGCAGATGATCGCCCAGATTGGCGAAAAGCATCAGGCGCCGGTCATTGATATACGCCTGTCGCAAATGGAACCCACCGACCTGCGCGGCATACCCTTTCGCGTAGATGGCGTGGTGGACTGGGCCATACCATCCATGCTGCCGGACAGCAAACGCCACGGCGAGCGCGGCATACTGTTTCTGGACGAGATCACGTCTGCCGCCCCCACTGTTT
>JALXFQ010000381.1 GCA_027067235.1 Gammaproteobacteria bacterium | reverse complement strand
CATTGTGGCGGATTTCAAAATACAGGCCGGTGTCTTTGTGGCCGCCACTGACGCCAGCCGTGGCGATGACTTCGTTACTGGACACCCACTCACCCACTTCCTTGAGCAGGCTTTCGTTATGGGCGTACAGGCTCATGTAACCGTCGCCGTGGTCAATGATGATGAGCATGCCCATGCCGCGCATCCAGTCGGCAAAAGCAACGCGGCCGTGGAAAATCGCGCGTACGTTTTCCCCCTCGCGGGTGCTGATTAGCAGGCCGTCCCAGCGCAACTTGCCGTGTTGTCGCGAGCTGCCGTAACGGGCCCGTATGCGGCCGTGCACGGGCGGCGCCAGTCTGCCGCGCTGGGCGGCAAACTTGCCCACATTACGCGGTACGTCGTCCATTTCACGCAGATATTTGTTCAGTTTGTCCACCAGCCGGGCGAGGCGTTTTTCGTCCTGCTGGAGTTTTTGCACGCGGGCTGTCTGGCTGGACATTTTTTTGGACAATGACGCCAGTACCGCATTGCGGCGCTGCTTTTCACTGGTCAGACGCTGTTTGATGGCCAGTTTCTCGGCGCGGGTCTTTTCCACCTGCTGCTGGCGCTCGCGAATGTCCTGTTGCAGTTTTTTCAGCGTTTCCAGGGAACGGTTCAGTTGCCTGACCCTGTCCAGACGCTGGCGGTTGAAATACCGGTAGTAAGTCATGACCCGGGCCAGGTCGTCCGGTGATTGCTGGTTGAGAACCAGCTTGAAAGGCTCCTGCCTGCCAAGTCGGTAGGCATCGCGAATCTGGCTGGCCAGTCGCCGCTTCTGGGCGCTGATGTCTTGCAGGATCTGTTCCCGCGTCTGCTCCAGCGTGCCCAGCTTCTTGCGAATCAGGGCGAGCTGGCGATTGGCCTGCTGCAGGTCGCGGTTGGCCTTGCCGATATTTCTTTCATGCTCACGCAGGTCGCGGGTGAGTTTGTCGTAGCGGCTCTGGGTGCGGGTGACTTGCTGCTGAATATCCCTTATTTTTTTCTTCAGCTGCTGCAGTTTTTTCTGCGGGGCCGGCTCCGGCCCGGCCAGGGCAGGGCGGTTGTGGACAAGGCCAAGTGCGAATACCGCCACGGCCAGTATCCAGAAAAGGGCGCGTTGCCGTCTAGCCATAACGTATCAGCGACTGCCCGGTCATTTCCACCGGTGGCTCCAGTTCCAGCAATTCCAGCAGGGTGGGGGAAATGTCTTCCAGCGCTCCGGATTCGTGTAATTTGTAATGTCCGCCCACATGCAGCACCGGCACCGGGCTGACTGTATGTGCGGTATGGGGTTGCCCGGTGCTTTCGTCGAACATGAGCTCGGCATTGCCGTGGTCAGCGGTGATGAGCATCTGGCCGCCGGCCCGATTGACCGCCAGGGCCATGCGTTTGATGTTCTGGTCGATGGCTTCTATGGCCCTGATGGCGGCTTCAAAGTTGCCGCTGTGGCCGACCATGTCGGCGTTGGCGAAATTGCAGATGATCACCTTGTGGGAACCGGTCTTGACCGCCTGCACCACGTGGTCGGTGATCTGGCCGGCGCTCATTTCCGGCTTCTGGTCGTAAGTGGCGACATCCGCGGGCGACGGCACCAGTATGCGGTCTTCATAGTCAAACGGGTCGTCTCTGCCGCCGTTGAAGAAGAAGGTGACATGGGCGTATTTTTCTGTTTCCGCCACGCGCAGTTGCCGGTAACCGCGGCTGGACAAGTATTCGCCCATGACATTTTTGATCTTTTCCTGCGGGTAGGCGACCGGAATGTCAAAGCCCTGGGAATACTTGGTCAGGCTGACAAACTGGCCCAGCTTTGGCCAGACCTTGCGCTCGAATTCCTGGAAATTTTCTTCGATGAACGGACGCGTAAGCTGGCGTGCGCGATCCGAGCGAAAGTTCATATTGATGATGACATCGCCATCTTCCACCTGCACCCGCTGCCCGCCTGCGGGTATGATGGCGGTGGCGTCGACGAATTCATCGGTTTCGCCGCGGGCGTAGGCATGATTCAGTCCGTGCAGGGCGTTGACTGCTTCATGCGGCGCGTCGCCACGGGTGATCAGGTCGTAGGTTTTCTGCACCCGGTCCCAGCGGTTGTCGCGATCCATGGCGTAATAGCGGCCGATGATCGAAGCAATGTGTCCGGCGCCCAGGCTCTTGATGAGCTGTTCCAGTTTGTTCAGAGATTCAGTAGCACATTTGGGTGGTGTATCGCGGCCGTCGAGAAAGGCATGCACGTACACTTTTTTCAGGCCCCGGTCCACCGCCAGTTTCAGCATGGCGAAGATGTGGTCCTGGTGGCTGTGTACGCCGCCCGTGGAGAGCAGGCCAAAAATATGTAGCGCCTTGCCGTTGTCGCGGGCGTTGTCAACGGCATTGGTCAGGGTGAAATTGTCAAAAAAGGAGCCGGTGCGGATGGAGCGGCTGATGCGGGTAAATTCCTGATAGATGACGCGACCCGCACCCAGACTCATGTGTCCCACTTCGGAATTGCCCATTTGCCCGCCGGGCAGTCCCACTGCCGCTTCCGAGGCGTAAATCAGCGTATTGGGGTTGCTGGTCCACAATTCGTCCCAGGTGGGCGTATGGGCGCTGGCGATGGCGTTGTACTCACGGTCGGCGCGAAACCCCCAGCCATCCATGATCAGCAAAACCAGCGGCTTGTTCTGTGTTGTCATTCAGTTGTTCCGGAAGAGGCCCGTTCGAACAGGGCGGCTTAACCCGCCATTTTCTCATGCCGGCACTTTCTTAGCCAGAGCCGGCGGCGGCTGATTTGCGGGCGGCTTTGCCGCCCTGCGGCAGAAGCGGATTTCTTTCTTGAAGTACAATCAGCTTATTAGTGTATAATGTTAGGATTATGGAATGGGCGCTGCCACAACCGGCGCCCAGTGGCATCATCTACCACACGGGAAAGATAGACCTATGAAAGATCCTCTGGAAAGCGCTGAAAGCCTGATTTCCAACGACTCCGACATCCAGATCGCATCGCGTTCGCTGAAAGCAATGGCGCACCCCCTGCGACTGAAGATCTTGTGCATATTGGGTACTTCCGGTGAAGTCAGCGTGCAGGATATCGTCGACCGTGTCGGTTCCTCGCAAAGTAATATTTCGCAACATCTGTCCATTTTGCGCGACAAGGGAATCCTGGTTTCCCGCAAGGAAGCCAACAAGGTTTTCTACAGCATAGGTGATGAAAAAATAGTCCTGCTGATTGGCGCCATGCACAGCGCCTTTTGCGCAAACTGACTCGCGCCTGATCCGGCGTCCGGCCGGTTTGCCTTTGCGGCAACAGGCTGCCCCCTTGTTTCCCCCTGCGGGGGTGTGTCATATTCCGTCGGAATAATCCGGCAAACAACCAGCCTGGTATCGCCTGACCGGCTGGTCCGCAAAGCGGGTTTTGCCCATAAACGGGGGGTGTATATGCAATTTGTGATTGACAACTGGCTGTTGTTTCTGGCGCTGGTGATCATACTGGCGCTGCTGATTGGCGAGCCGCTGAAGCGCAAGATGCTCAATATCGACATGATCAGCGTCGCGGATGTGCCGCGCCTGACCGGACACGAAAAGGCCGTGCTGGTGGATGTGCGGGAGGAGAAGGAATACCGGGCCGGGCATATTCCCGATGCGCTCAATGTTCCCTTAAGCAGTCTGGTGAAAAACGTGGACAGGCTGGAAAAATACAAAAACAGGCCGCTGATTCTCAGTTGCCGGACGCATAATCGCTCGTTGCGGGCGGCGTCCCTGTTGTCGCGTCAGGGGTTTGAGGATCTCAAGGTTCTGCACGGCGGATTCCTGGCCTGGCAGAAAGAAAATTTACCCATCGAGAAATAAGCGGGCCGCAGCGGCGGACCCGAAACCAGAGGGAGAAAAAATGGCTGATGCAAACACCCGGGATGCGGCGCAGGACAACGCCCAGAACCAGCCCATGTTCAACATCGAAAAGGTGTACCTGAAAGACCTGTCTTTCGAATCGCCGCAAAGCCCCGGCGTGTTCACCCAGGAGGCGCAGCCCCACGGCGATGTCAGCCTGGAAGTGCGCCATACGGTGCTGGACGAGAAAAACGGCTTTTATGAGGTGGTTTTGTTCATGCGGGTGCAGGCCAAGGAAAAAGAACACACATGGTTTCTGGTGGAACTGGAACAGGCCGGCGTGTTCATGGTGCGTAACCTGCCGGATGACGAACTGCCGAAACTGCTGGAGATCGCCTGTCCGAACATTCTGCTGCCGTACGCGCGTGAAGCCATTTCGGATCTGACCATCAAGGGTGGCTTTCCGCCCATGATGATCCAGCCGGTGAATTTTGAGGCGCTGTTTTTCCAGAAACAGCAGGCTGCCGGTGGCGACGCCGCAGAGCCGGAGCCGGAGGTGAAACACTGATCCACAAAGCGCACGCTGCGGATGATGTTGCCGTACTGGGAGCCGGCTCCTGGGGTACTGCCCTGGCCCTGTTGCTGGCCAGAAACGGCTTTCCGGTGTGGCTGTGGGGGCATAATCCGGCGCTGATGGAGCGTCTGTCGAAAGAGCGCAGCAATGTGCAATACCTGCCCGGCGTGCCGTTTCCAGACAATCTGCAGGTGTGCGACAGCCTGGCCCGGTTTCCCCGGCACACGCGGCGCTATCTGGTGGTGGTGCCCAGCCATGCCTTTCGCACCACCATGTCGCTGCTGAAGCGGGATGTGAACATCGCCGCCGACAGCACGGTGGTATGGGCCACCAAGGGGCTGGAACCGGGCTCGGCGCGTCTGCTCAGTACGGTGGCGGCGGAAGAGCTGGGGCAGAGCATGAATACGGCGGTGCTGTCGGGGCCGACTTTTGCCGGCGAAGTGGCGCGCGACCTGCCCACGGCGCTGACCGTGGCGTCTGAATCGGCGCCCGTGGCGGAAGATGTGGCAGGCTGGTTTCGCGGCAACCGCGTGCGCGCCTATACCAATCCCGACATCATCGGCGTACAGATCGGTGGAGCGCTGAAAAACGTCATGGCCATCGCGACCGGTATCAGCGACGGCCTGGGCTTCGGCGCCAATGCGCGCGCGGCGCTGATTACCCGCGGTCTGGCCGAAATCACCCGTCTCGGCGTCCATCTCGGCGCCCGTCGCGAGACTTTCGACGGACTGGCGGGTCTGGGTGATCTGGTGCTGACCTGCACCGACGACCAGTCGCGCAACCGCAGGCTGGGGCTGGGTCTCGGCGCCGGCAACCAGCTGGACCAGATCGTCGCCGAACTGGGGCAGGAAGTGGAAGGCGTCAATACAGCGCGCGAGGCGCATCAGCTTTCCAAACGTCACCAGATCGACATGCCCATATCCGAACAGGTCTATCAGGTATTGTACAAACACGTATCGCCGCAGGAGGCGGTACAGAATCTGCTGAACCGTGACCCGAGGGCGGAAGCATGAACAGGAACAGCTATGCGGCCATGCTGGAAGCAGTGCAGGCCTTTCACGACAAACATGATTTCAGGCGTACCGGGGGCGAGGAGCTGACCTACCGCGTCGCTCTCATGGCGGAAGAACTGGGCGAGATTTCCGAGTGCGTGACCAAGGGCAGGCCGGTGGAAGAACTGGCGGAAGAAACAGCCGATTTGTTCATCCTGCTCATGGGTACCGCCATTGCCGCCGATTTTGACCTGAATCAGGCTTTCTGGGACAAGATGGACAAACTGATGAAACGTCAGTCGCGCATGGTGGACGGCCGTATCCGGGTGTCCGATTTTCGTCAGAAATGAGCGAAAAGCTGATTATTCTGGACCGTGACGGCGTTATCAACCAGGATTCCGACGATTATATCAAATCGCCCGATGAGTGGATTCCGCTGCCCGGCAGTCTGGCAGCCATTGGCCGCCTGACCCGCGCCGGCTATACAGTAGCGGTGGTGACCAACCAGTCGGGCGTCGCGCGCGGCTACTACGATCTGGCCACGCTCGATGCCATGCATGAAAAAATGCAGCAACTGGCTGCGCAGCACGGCGGTATCATCGACCGGATCGTGTTTTGTCCGCACGCTCCCGATGAGGGTTGTGACTGTCGCAAACCCAGGCCCGGCATGCTGCAACAGTTGTCGCGGCACTATCACATGCCGCTGAACGGCGTGACCATGGTCGGCGATACGCTTACCGATGTGCAGGCGGCGCGGGCGGCGGGCGCCGCTCCCGTGCTGGTGCGCACCGGCAAGGGCGAGCGCACCCTGTCCCGGCCCGATGTGGAACAGCAACTGGCCGGTGTGCCGGTGTTTGCCGATCTGGCGGCAGTGGTCAACGATTTGCTGGGGGATTGAGGCATGCAATGGTTGCGTTCACTGCTGTTCAGTATCGGCATGGTTGTGTCGCTGCTGGTTTATGTGCCGCTGTTGATGCTGACCGCGCCGCTGCAGCCCGATACCCGCTATTTTTTCATTTCACACTGGAGCCGCTGGATACTCTGGTGGCTGAAATTCACCTGCCGCCTGAGCTACCGGGTGCGCGGCAAGAGCCCTGTCGGCGATGAGCCGGGCATCATCATGTGCCGGCACGAATCCGCCTGGGAAACGTTCGCCACCCAGGCGCTGTTTCCCCCGCAGGTCTGGGTGCTGAAGAAAGAGCTGCTCTACATACCGTTTTTCGGCTGGGGGCTGGCGCTGGCCAGTCCCATCGCCATTGACCGCAAGGCGCGTTCCCGGGCGCTGGATCAGGTTATCACGCAGGGCCGGGCGCGCCTGGCCATGGGGCGCTGGATCGTGATTTTTCCCGAAGGCACCCGCATGCCGCCCTGCAAGGTTGGCAAGTTTGCCTCCAGTGGCTCGTTGCTGGCGAAAAAGACCGGTGCGCGGGTGGTGCCGGTGGCGCACAACGCCGGTCAGTTCTGGGGCAAGGGGAAGTTTCTGAAAAAACCGGGAGTGATTGACGTGGTTATCGGCGATGCCATTGACGTGAGCGGGCTGAGTACCCGCGAGATCACTGCCACGGTGGAAAACTGGATGCGTGAACAGATGGCGCAGCTGCCGGGTTGCGGTGAGAAGTCCGCTTGAAGTCATTCCTGGCGTCGGCCCCAGTATCGCCGCCGATTTCGAGCAACTGGGGTATCGTACGGTCGCCGATCTCGAGGGCGCCGATGCGGAACAGCTTTACCTGGATCTGTGTGACCGGCGCGGCGCGCAGATTGATCGCTGCGTGCTGTATGTGTTTCGCTGCGCGGTCTATTTCGCCAGCGAGGCTGACCCCGATCCGGAGAAACTGAAATGGTGGAACTGGAAAGACCCGAAATAGCACTGCAAAAACTGCCGGCTTGTACGCTGGCGCGACTGTCGCCCTGGCGGCCGCTGAACGAGGCGATACTGGCGGGTTTCGAGGCAGCAAAAGATCAGCCGGACCGCCAGAGTCATTTTTTTCATGGCCGTTTCGAGAATATCTACATCGACGCCGGCCGCATACCCGCTCTGGCGTTCCTGTTCGACTGCGCGCTCAAGGTGGCGGCGGAGTTGTTGGGCCGGCCGCGCGGGTCGCTCAAATACGGGTTCTGGTTCAATCTGATGCAGCCCGGGCATGTCACCACGCGCCACAATCATGACGAAGACGACGAACTGCTGTCCTGCGTTTACTACCTGGATGTGCCGGAAAACTCCGGTAATCTGCTGCTGGACGTGGGCGCAAGAGATGCAATCATCCAGCCGGAGGCGGGCTTGTTTGTGTTTTTTGATCCCGCCCGCGCCCATGCCGTGACGGAAAATCTCAGTGAGCGGCCCAGATTGTCTCTGGCTATGAATTTCGGCCCCGCCGCGTCAAGCTGAAGCGGTTTTGCCGGCAGCAAGGCCGGCAAAACGCCGACCGTGCTGCGCGGCGGGGGAGTTGGCCGCTATTCCAGCCTCAACCTTCAGCAGCGGGAGCGGCGGGCGGAGCCGCATAATCCCGGGGCGCGTTGCCGTAGTAGGGAGCAGGAGCATAAGGCGCGGGGCCATAATACGGACGCGGGCCGTAGTAGGGACGGCGATAATAATCGTCATCGTCGTCATCCCATTCGTCCATCATTTCTTCCATCCAGTACATGGGCGTCCATTCCGGCCAGTCGTTGTCGTCATCGTTGTAGCCGTACGGGCCATAATCGTCGTCATCATCGAACTCGTCGGCCATTTCTTCCATCCAGTACATGGGCGTCCACTCCGGCCAGTCGTTGCTGTCGGGGTCGCACCACGGGCCATTGGGGCCCATCTTCCACTCGCAGCTGTCGTCGTCGCCGAAATCAAAAAAGCTGGCGTTGGCGTTGTAACTGGCCGCTGCGGTTGCCATGGCCAGTGATAAAGCAATAAGCAGTTTTTTCATGATGTATCGTCTCCAGGAATGAATCAGTTGAGCAAAAAATACCGTATCAATAGGAAAATAATAATACTCTAATATACTAATGTCAAATATCAGACGCAGTTTTTTTCAGATCAGCAAGATTCCGCACGGGAAGGCTGCACTGGTGGCCGGCGCAGATGTAGGCCACAGGGCCGTCGCCAGCCGCGCGCCTGGCCAAGGCGCCGGGCAGCACGGTTTCGTTATCGGCTATGGCAAAAACCTGTTTCTGCGGGTGAAAGGGCAGGCCGGCCTGCGCTGACCATTCGGCCAGTTGCGCCGGTTTGCCGCGCAGGATGATGGTTTCGCCGGGGGACAGATATTCTTCCACGGCGATGAGTCCGGAGCCGTGCGCCGACGGGTAGCCGGAGAGACTGGCGTTGAGCCATTTCAGCGTACGTTCGGCGGCGTCGAGGTAACGGCTTTCGCCCAGCAGGTGACCGAGTTTCAGCAATACCCGGGCGGCGATGCCGTTGCCGGATGGAGTGGCGTCGTCGGCGGTGGGTTTATGACGATGCAGCAGGGCTTCGTGGTCGTCCGAGGTAAAATAGAAACCGCCGTTTTCCCTGTCCTCGAAGTGCGCCAGCAGCTTGTCCGCCAATGTTGTGGCCAGGTTCAGGTGGCTGGTGCGCCAGCGGGTTTGCAATAGCTCGAGCGCGGCGTCGATGAGCAGTACATAATCATCCAGATAGGCGTTGAGATGGGTTTTGCCGTCTTTGTGCGTGGCGAGTAATCGTCCGTTGCTGAGCAGGGTGGTTTGAATGAAGGCCAGGGCGCGCTCGGCGGAGTCGATAAAGTCCTGCCGATCCAGCAACCGGCCTGTGTGCGCCATGGCCTTTATCATCATGCCGTTCCAGCTGGTAAGTATTTTTTCGTCACGGCCGGGGCGGATGCGCTGTTCGCGGTGCGCAAACAGTTTCTGGTGAGCCGTGGCGATCAGCTGGCGTACGCGCTGTTCGGAAAAACCGGTTTTTTTCGCCACTTCTTCGTCGGTTTTGAAAACATGCAGATGCCAGGCCCTGCCTTCAAAATTGGGCTTGCCCCTGATCTGGTAGCGGCAGCGCACGACCGCCCATTCGTCATCGCTGAGCAGTTGCCGGAGTTCATCGGTGCTGAAAACGTAAAATTTGCCTTCTTCGCCTTCGGAGTCGGCGTCCAGCGTGGAGTAATAGCCGCCGTCCGGCGATTGCATTTCGCGCAGGACCCAGTCGCCGGTTTGCCCGGCAATGCGGCGAAAGTCGTCGTCTTCGAACATGCGCCAGGCGTCAACGTAGATCGGCAAAAGCTGGGCGTTGTCATAGAGCATTTTTTCAAAGTGCGGAATCATCCACAGTTCGTCGGTGGAATAACGGCAGAAGCCGCCGCCCAGCTGGTCGTAGATGCCGCCAGAGGCCATGGCGCGCAGGGTGTGGCGCAGCATGTCGGGGGCGGAGGCGTTGCGCGGGTGGTTGGCGGCGTAATGCAGCAGGAATTCCAGATTGGTGGGGTGCGGGAATTTGGGCGCGTCGCCGAATCCGGCGTAAACCGGGTCGTATTGCTGCGCAAGCTGGTTCAGCGCCAGATCCAGCACGTCCGGGCTGATTTCTTCAGTATCGCCACCCGGCTCTATGCTTTCAAAACGCGCGCGGATGGCGGCCTCCTGTTCCTTGAGCTGGTCGCGGTTTTCGTGGAACCAGTCCGCCACCCGGCGCAGCAGGTCAGGAAAGGCGGGCAATCCGTGCCGTGGCTCTCTGGGAAAATAGGTTCCGGCAAAAAACGGCACATGAGTGTCGGGGGCAAGGAAGACGTTGAGCGGCCAGCCGCCGGGGCGCCGGGTGAGCATCTGATGGGCAAGCTGGTAGATTTTATCCAGATCGGGGCGCTCTTCGCGGTCCACCTTGATACAGACATAAAGCCGGTTCATGATCGCCGCCACCGATTCATCCTCGAACGATTCGTGCTCCATGACATGACACCAGTGGCAGGCGGAATAGCCGATGGAGAGCAGGATGGGCTTGTCCTCGTCACGGGCTTTCTGCAGCGCCTCGTCACCCCATGGGTACCAGTCCACCGGATTGTGCGCGTGTTGCTGCAGGTATGGGCTGGTTTCGTCGATCAGGCGATTGCTGTGCATGGCTGGTTTCCCCGTTGTGGCTGGCGGCAGGCTGGAGCTTGCTGCATAATCCGGCGCCATGATTATGCACCCGAATATCGACCCCGTCGCTATCCATATCGGCCCTCTTTCCGTGCACTGGTACGGTATCGCCTATCTGGTGGCGTTTATTTTGTTCTG
This sequence comes from Gammaproteobacteria bacterium, assembly GCA_027067235.1. Taxonomy (GTDB): domain Bacteria; phylum Pseudomonadota; class Gammaproteobacteria; order QOAV01; family QOAV01; genus QOAV01. The sequence goes on along the minus strand of JALXFQ010000381.1, from coordinate 2,471 downwards.
GTGGCTGGGCACTTTGCGCGCCAGACGGCCGGATTCGCCGTTTACCCCGGAGGATATCGGTGATTTGCTGTTTTATGGTGCCCTGGGCGTGGTGCTGGGCGGGCGTATCGGCTATGTGCTTTTCTATAATCTGGATTTTTATCTGCGCAACCCGGCCAATATTCTGCATGTGTGGGATGGCGGTATGTCGTTTCACGGCGGCCTGATAGGCGTGTTGCTGGCCATGTGGTGGTATGGGCGTCAGCGGGGTTCGGGTTTTTTTCGCACCATGGATTTTGTCGCGCCACTGACGCCGCCGGGTTTTTTTGTCGGACGCCTGGCCAATTTCGTCAACCAGGAACTGTGGGGCAGGCCAACCGATGTGCCCTGGGGCGTGGTTTTTCCGCGCCTGGACAGTATTCCCCGCCACCCGTCCCAGTTATATGAAGCAACGCTGGAAGGTCTGGTTCTGTTTGCGATTCTGTGGCTGTATTCCGCCACACCACGCGCCACCGGCAGGGTGTCTGCGCTGTTTCTGGTTTTATATGGCCTGTTCCGTATCGTGGTGGAGTTTTTCCGCGAGCCGGACCGGCAAATCGGTTTCGTGGCGTTTGGCTGGCTGACCAAAGGGCATCTGCTGAGTATTCCCATGGTGCTGGCGGGGCTGTTTCTGTTCTGGTGGGCAGGCCGCAACAGCCGGCATGCTTGACTCTCGGGGGGGCTGGTCTACTTTATGGAATGTAGATCACGTTCCTGGAGAACATGCTGTGTCAATGAAAAAATCCCTGACCATGACGGCGCCGGCCGTGGTTTTGCTGGCGGGTCTGCTGATTCCGCAATATCTGGCTGCTGGATCCCGCATCACCAAATGCCAGGATAGCGACGGCAAATGGCATTATGGCGATATGGCCGCGCAGGAATGCGAGGACTCGAAATGGACCGCGCTGAACGCCCACGGCGTGGTGGTGGACGAAAAAGAAGTGCCGCCGAGCGCGGCTGAATTGCGCGCGCGCAAAGCCAGGCAGGCCGAGTTGCGCAAGGAGCAGGAACGCAAGGCCCGGGAAGAAGCCGAATGGCAACGCATGCTCAGTGTATATGACAGGGAGGAATTCATCGTCTTCGCCCGCGACACCCGGCTGGAAAACCTCAATGCCATGATTCAGGTCAATCACGATCTGCTCAAGCGTCTGCGCGAGAATCTGGAAGAATATCAGTTGCTGTCCGGTGAGAAAGCCGAGGCCGAAGTAAAAAAACTGAAACAGCGCATCGCCAGTTTTGAGCAGGACAACCAGGAAAAGACTGCCGAAAAAGAACGCGTGGTAGCTACCTATAACGAGTTGCTGCGGCGGTTTCGTGAAGCCAAAAAACAGATTGCGGCGAAAGAAGCCGCAAAATAAAGCGCTTAACTGCGCGTTTCCTGTAACACAGGCTGGCGACTTGCCACCCGGCCTTCCCCCGGTTCCCCCGCAGCCGGATCTCAGAGCGCACACTCCCCATTAGCGAGATACCGCATACCCCTCGATTGTGTTAGAAAGTCCTTCCCGTCGGGAAGGTGGGCATGCCGGGCAGGCGCCGGATCAGGCCCGCTGTGGGCAAAAATAAAAGTCCCTTATGGGCTTCGTGATAATACTGATTAGTTTTGCCTTTCCAATGCGATTACATTCTCGACGCTGATTTTCGGCGAATTCCGCCCTGTTTCCGGATGCTGGTCAGGATTCCGCGCCGGGGCGCTGTTGCCGGAATGTAAAAATTCAAATAACCCAGGAGAGTTGACAATGCCTACTTTTGTACGTACCGAAAAGTGCGACGGCTGTAAGGGTCAGGACAAAACGGCGTGCATGTACATATGCCCGCACGACCTGATGAAACTGGACAAGGACGGTTCCGAGACCGGCCATGCCATGAAATCATACAACCAGGAGCCCGAGCAGTGCTGGGAGTGCTATTCCTGTGTCAAGATCTGCCCGCAAAACGCTATCGAAGCGCGTCACTACGCTGACATCGTGCCTCTGGGCGGTTCCGTACAGCCGCTGCGTGGTTCCGATTCCATCATGTGGACCATCAAGTTCCGCAACGGCACCCTGAAACGTTTCAAGTTCCCGATTCGCACCACGCCGGAAGGTTCTATTGATCCTTACGCCGGCAAGCCGGAAGCTGACATGGCCAAGATTGAAGAGCCTGGCTTTTTCTGCAATGAAAACGGTTTCCGTGCGGGTGATCGCAGCGAGCTGATCAACCTGTAAGGTTGGTTGTACGAATTATTTAAGAGATAGAGGTTTTACAAATGTCTGAATATGGATTTGGTAATCCCGAGATCGTCGAAGAGGAAGTGGATATACTTCTGATCGGCGGTGGTATGGCCTGCTGCGGCGCTGCATTCGAAATCATGCGCTGGGCGGAAGGCACGGACCTGAAGATCAAGCTGGTTGACAAGGCCGCCATGGATCGTTCCGGCGCAGTTGCCCAGGGCCTGTCTGCAATCAACACCTACA
>JALXFQ010000380.1 GCA_027067235.1 Gammaproteobacteria bacterium | reverse complement strand
CACCGAAACACAAGTGATTCCCGGTAGCGGACTGGAAAAACTGATCGTGGGCGCCAGCGCCATAGACCTTGATCCAAATGCCGCGGTATTGATTCCCTATCGCGGCAAGCGCGGCAGCTACCGTTATGTTTCGGCCAGCGACATCCTGCACCAGCTGGTTTCCAACCCGGCGCAACTGGAAAACACCATCGTCATCGTTGGCGCCACCGCGGCCGGACTGCTCGATCATCGTGCCACGCCGGTGCAAAGCGTCTATCCCGGTGTGGAAATTCACGCCAATGTGGTGGCCGGACTGCTGGACAGCCGCTTCATGCGCCAACCGGTTTGGATGCAAAACGCCGAAGCCGTGCTGATTCTGGCGGTGGGCGCCATACTGTCGCTGGCGCTGCCGTTTCTGCCGGTGATGGCCGCCACCCTGCTCGGCGCAGGCATCTGGCTGCTGGTCGTGGGCCTGAATTTTTATCTCTGGCATACACAGCATCTGGTCATGCCGCTGGCGGCCAGTCTGTTGTTGATGGCGGCAATCTACGCGCTGAATATCGTGCTGGGCCTGTTTACCGAATCCAGACATCGCCGCAAACTGCAACACAGCTTCGGCCAGTATGTGCCGCCGGAAATCGTGGAGGAAATGAGCCAGCGGCCCGAGGCCTATACCCTGAACAGCGAAAAACGGGAAATGAGCGTCATGTTCACCGATATTCGCGACTTTACCAACATAGCCGAATCACTGGATCCGCAGGAACTGTCGGAACTGATGAACGCTTTTCTGACGACCATGACCGGTGTCATTCACCATCATCGCGGCACCATAGACAAATACATGGGCGACTCCATCATGGCTTTCTGGGGGGCGCCGTTGCCTGACAGCGAACATGCCCGGCACGCACTGCAAGCGGCGCTGGACATGCACGGCAAGCTGGAAAATCTGAATCGCCGCTTCCGCGACCGTGGCTGGCCGCTGCTGCGTATTGGCACCGGCATCAACAGCGGCGCCATGAGCGTGGGCAACATGGGTTCAACATTTCGCATGGCCTATACCGTGCTGGGCGACGCGGTGAACCTCGGCTCCCGTCTGGAAGGTCTGGCCAAAATCTACGGCGCGTCCATCGTGGTCAGCGAAACCACGGCCAGCGCTGCGGACGGTTTTGTGTTCCGCGAGCTGGATCGGGTCCGGGTCAAGGGCAAAACCGAGCCCGTGACCATATACCAGTTATGTGGCGAAACAGGCAGCCTGTCTGCGGCAGCCGTGAGCGAACTGGATCAATATCATACTGCTCTCAGGCTTTACCGGCAGGGCCACTGGCAACCGGCGGCGACAGCCTTTAGCGAACTTTCTCATCAATATCCCGATGTTACGTTGTATACTCTGTATCTGGAACGCGCGGTGTTTTTTACCCGCCAGCCGCCAGACGCGGACTGGGACGGCATCTTTGACCACCTGCAGAAATAGCAACGAAACCATGCTCAGAAACATACATCTGTTTGACGACCTCGACGATGCCCAACGCGACCGGCTGCAGGCGCTGGCCGAGACGGTCAGTTTCAGCAAAGGCGACATTGTCATTCATCAGGGTGAGCGCAGTGATGCGCTGTATGTCATCCTCTACGGTCAGCTCAAGGTGCTCTATACCGACGAGGACGGTAACCAGACCATGCTGGCGGTACTCGGCGACCGTGATTTTTTCGGCGAACTGTCGCTGCTGGATTCACGCCCGCGCTCGGCCACGGTGCAGGCCATGCAGGACTCCCGGGTGCTGCGTCTGCAGCGACAGCATATCCTGAAGTTCATCGAGCAATCGCCCGGCGCCAGCATGGCCATGATGCAGGCCATGGCAGATCGCGTCAGAGTGCTGGATGAAACTTTCTGTCGCTTTTCCCACCTGGATATTTCCGGACGAATCCTGGAAGCACTGAAACGCGTTGCCAAAAAGGAAGGCGAGTCCCTGGTGACGCCCAAACTGACCCAGCAGGACATTGCCGATCTGGTTGGCGCGTCGCGCGAAATGGTCAACCGCACCTTGCGGGAACTGAAAGACGCCGGGGAAATCGAGGTAGACGGCAAGCAGTTCTTTCTGCCCCTGCCCTGATATCCGGTGCTTTACTGCACCAGCAACTGGTCACGGTCCAGTATCAGATAGCGGGCGCCGCGCAGGGGCTGTTCGCCATCGTCACTGACAATCAGCACAGAATCGCGTCCATCCCGGCCGCGCAGGGTGGCGATACCTTCGGCAAAACCGATGGAAGCATGCCCCTTGACCCGCACCGGGCTGACTTGCGCGTCGCGACCGCTCCAGAACCACAGGGCGAACGGCTCTTTGCGCGAGCCCACGGCGCCGCCAATGAGCAGATAGCCGCCCAGTCTGTCGTCGTAAACCATGCCGCGTATACCGTTGCCATGGAGATCGAGTAGAACGGGTGCTGAAAGCTCGGGCGCAGCGCCAGCGAAAACCTCGTCCACATTGCCGAGTCGCACGATGCTGGCCTTGCCGTCTATGAGCGGGCTTCTGAAGCCGATGAGCAAGGCATTGTCGGCGGCATCCCAGGTTAACGCCTCGATATTCAGCTCCTGCTCCCAGGTCTTTGAGCGCGGGTCATCAATGGCGCGGGCATAGACCGGATGCAGTTTTCTCAGCGCATCCAGCAAGCCATGAGCAGTCCATACTTTCCGCAGGCCGTCAGACACATCGAGTTTAACCAGCTTTTCCCGCGACGGCTTGCGTCGTCCGGACTTGGTGCGGCTGTGCGAGGTGATGGCATAGGCAAAGCCTTGCACATCACGGGTAACCGCTTCCAGATCATCCAGTTCCGGTATGGCAGCGGCTGCATAACTGTCGCTCACGGGCAACCCGCCGATTTCTTCGAGGCCCCCGTCGGTTGACGGCCGGGTCAGACGGAAGTTCTGCTGCTCGTCCTCGACAATGAGTACATCGCCATTTTTCAGCTGCACGGCGCCGGAGGGCTCGAAAATGCCCCGGAACTGGCTGAAGCCGCGGCTCCAGGACGCCGTCACGTCTCGCTGCCCGTTGCCGGACATGACCCACAGGAACAGGGCGCTGGATACAATCAGGCCAACGGTAAACACGGTGTAGGCCAGTTTCAGCCAGCGGAATTTGGACTCCAGCCCCGAGCCCAGGCCGTGGATGTGGCGGATGATATGGGTCTGGGTGGTGTCCAGATTGCCGATGACGCGTTTGACTTCTTCTACGTAGTCGTCCGCCGACAGGCGCGCCATATTGTGAAAATACAGTACGCTGGAGCGGTCGTGGCGTATATCGTCCAGGGAATCCGGCTCTTTCTGTACGCGCGGACGCACCGCCAGCACGGCAAAAGTGATCGACGCCAGACAGGTGAGCAAAACCGAGGTAAACGGATACAGCAGCCTGGGCGTGGACTGAATCAGATAGCTGCCGGCGGTGACGATTACGGTCAGTATGAAACCGTTTACCGAAATCATGATGCTGGCCTTGTTGTCGGCCAGGGCGGTCAGTTCCAGGTTGGCCCGGATCGCGTTGCGATACAGCGTTTCGATACTGCGCGCTGCGCCCTTGGCCTTGCTCTGGCCACCGGATGACTTGTTATTGTTGTCCGCCATATTCTCTCCCCGGCGTGAATATAGCGTTTTTTGTATAGGCCGTCAGAAAAAAATGCGTCTTATAACCGGTCCAGCGCCTGATTTCTTTTTTTTACCGTGTTGTCGATATTTTTGATATCGTCCAGCATTTTGCGTATATGTCCTGGTGTATAGGGCAGACCGGGGCTGGAAGGAGACGGCGGTGCAGATTTCGGTGCGGCTGGACGCCGGCGCTGCGCAGCGGCAAACGGGTTGCCGTTGGTCACATTCGCTTCGGTGTCTATGTTCAGTTCCTCATGCGCGGCTTTTGGCGGTTTCTCGCCATAATGCCAGTGACCTTGCTGGTCCCGCCATTTGTACACAGTCACCTCATCGGCCTGCAGACTCGCGCAAAACAGCCATAGCGCAGGCGCGATGCAATAACTGAATCGCATGATTATATTCGGCATGTTCTTCCCCGTTCAGTCGAACAACAGCAACTCGAGTATCGGCACTATATTCACGCGCGGCCGGGCTGACCCCGCATTGGGCGCGCTGTAGCCGCTGCAGCCCACGCTGTTGCAGGCCCGTACCCGGTAATAATAGACAGTTCCTGCCTGCGCGTCATTATCCGTATAAACAGTCGCGGTCGGCGCTGCCAGCTGGACACAGGTACTGGTGGCCGTGGTGGTACAGCGGTAAACGCGGTAGGAACTGGCGCCGGCAACCGCAGGCCAGGCAATATGAACCGAACCGGCATACTGCACCGCCAGATCGCTGGCACTGGGCGCGGGCGGCGGGGGCGGAACGCTGGCCACAGTCAGGGCTATGGAATAACTTGCGATAACGGCATTGTTGCCATACTCGTCGATCCTGGCATAGTAGGTGCCGGGCGCGAGACCATTTTTGACAATCCGGGAGAAATACCCGGAGCCGCCGTCATCGTCAAAACCGATCTGGCCCAGCCCGCTGTCATACAGCCACAGGCGCGTATCACCGGAGCCGCCTGAAGTCTGCAGAACGATGTTTGACGTTGCTCCCAAAGTGAACTTCACCCAGTCGCTATCACCGACCGGGTTGATGCTGTGAGTCTGCCCCGCGCCAGGCGAAATTACCCGCGCCTGCCCGGCACTGTTGTCGGGTTCAAAACTGTCCCCCACCACACCCATGGGAATCGAAGGCGTATTCTCGGCGAAATACTCGTGACTATCCGCATTGTCCAGAGCCAGATCGGGGCTATTCACAGCCAGCGATTGCGCATCGCTCTGGCCATAAGCGTGATCGTCCGTGCCCGCAACCACGTCAAAATGGGACATTTCATGAACAATGGTGCCAGCCCTGGAATCGGTGCCGCTCAGCGGCGCGGACCAGAACACGCTGCAAATATGAATATTGTATGGATCATTGGAATGGACATAGGCGAAATAAGCATCATTACAATCGCAATGGAATGAAATGGTCCTGTTGGCCAATGCATCATAGATGTTGTTGAAATGGCTCGACGCTGTTACATAGCGTGATGAGGTATAAGCCCCAAACCAGGTCTTGTAACGCTGTGCGCCGGGGCGTTGGGATACCGGCGTATTGTTCAATGCATCGCGCGCCACCCGAGATATGTTTTCCGCCTCGGTCAGAGCGCTGTCCAACGCACTGCGCTGGGATGCGGAACAGCCAGAATAAGCCGGTTGTCGCTTGCTGAAGCTCGCCGGCCCGGCCTTGGCCCGCGCCCTGTCCTGTTGCAAAAAAAACGTCACCGCGTTGCTGGCAGCTTTCTTCAGCAGGCTCGTCGCGGCCGTGGTCCCGGTCTGCAGGGGTTCGCGAAAACGGACTGAATAGCTGCCTTTGCGAACGATCTCGTAACCCTTGCTGATATCCAGGCTGGCCGAAACCGAGGCGCCGGGCGCAATGGTGACGAAATCCGCCGCCGTCGGCTGGCCGCGCTTCACCAGCTTGCCTATGTACTTCACCGGCTTGCCGTCGCGCAACACGTCAAACATGTCGGCAGTGAAATCACCCTCCAGCGGCGTTTTCCATTTCAGGACTTTCAACGCTCTGCTCGTGGGGTTCTGAAACGACACAATCAGGGTCAGATTGTCACTGGCGCCATAAACCTGTTTTACCGCCCGAACCTGAACGACAGGCGCAGCCGCGGCGGCCGTTTGCAGCAAGCTGGCGCACAACAGCGTCAGAGTGAGAAAAACCCGGCGCGCGCAGCGCACTCTTCCTTGAGTCATGATCATATCTGTCATCATTCTATGCTGAAAACAAAAGGTTCGGATACGGTTATAATGTCAGTCGCATGCCTGAAGCGCAGCACCTGCGGCCGCAATCTGACGCTGTATTCGCCGGCCTGATCCAGCGCGTAACTGGTTCCGAGATCGACCATGCCGGAAACGCTCCGGGCCGGTTCTATCAGCACGTAATCCGCGTCCTGCGGCGGCCCGCGCTTTACTCTGCGACCGATATAGGGCAGGCTCTGGCCGTTGTGGATCACTTCGAAACTGTCCCGTGTCATGGTGCTTTCCAGCGGCGTTCCCCAGCGCAGCAAACGCAGCGCGCGGGTGGTTTCATTGCTGAAACTGACCCGGAGCAAAACCGGCTCCTGTTTCTGGTAATGGCTCTCGCCGGAAATCTGGACGCGGAAAACGTCACCGTCCCCCGTTGTTTCGGCCGAACAGGACGCTGTCGTGAAGATCATCACCGCACTGTAAACTATAGACCGCCATCTCATATTCTCAACCTGATTCTCAAACTCATGCGTCAATCCATCGCCCGATACCGTCCCAAAGGACAACAAAAATCGCCTTATATCACCGCCGCCGGCCATAAAAAACTGAAAAATGAGAACGAAACCCTGTGGAAGAAGCGCCGCGAATGCGTCAAGGCCCTTTCCGCCGCCGCTGCCGAAGGCGACCGTTCGGAAAACGCCGAGTACATTTATCGCAAAAAAGAACTGCGCGAAATCGACTATCGCCTGCGCTATCTGAAACATCGTCTGCCCAAACTGAAAGTCGTCGATCAAGCGCCTGCCGACCCTGGCAAAGTCTACTTTGGCGCGTGGGTCACACTGGCCGACGACGACGATAACGAGACCACCTACCGCATCGTCGGCCCCGACGAGTTTGACCAGGATGAACGCTATATCAGCATGGACTCACCCGTCGCCCGTGCGCTGCTGGGCAAGACGCTGGATGATGAGGTTGAGGTGGAAACGCCCGCGGGGGTAATGGGTTTTTATGTGGCTGGAGTTTGGTATTGAGTTGGTGGTTTGGTTTTGGTGATGTTGCAGGGGGTTGGCATCGTAATTTATTCTCGTGTTCCCATAACTTTCCATAGCTGCCAAAACCTTGCCAGAACCGCTTTCACTGGAAACTGACCCTCTCAATAGTCCAGTTTAATGCATAGTCATTAGCGAAATTCTGATTGACTACATAATACTGGTTATTAGGCGTCACAGCCACGGTTGTACTTGGTGTTATAGCCTTGGCGTTTATTACCTTAGCGCGCTCCCAGTTGTTCTTCCCTGACAATTCAATAAACATATTCCCACCAGACGTTATTCCATTGTTCGTTATACCAACCACATTCCCGTCGGGTTTGACGACCATTCCATCGAAACCAGAATATCCCGGGGTCTGAATATCTACGATTTTTGCCGATTCAGGATGATCGACTGGAATCTTGACCAACCCATAATCGGTGTAAATAAATTTATCATTTACATTGAGGACAGAGACCAACAGATAGCCATCGGGATGAAAGTCCAGGCCATTCGGCCCGCCTGGAATTCCCGTTTTATCGACCCAAAAGAGAGACGCGTTTCCATTCAAATCTACTTTGTAGATAACTTTTGCGTACCAGTCCGACACGTAAGCATTACCATCATCATCTACGGCAACATCATTTGCGAAATAAGCACTTGCATCAGGCGCCAGGGGAGACAAGTCAATATCTTTCTGTATCACCCCGGTTTTCAGATTATAGATCCGCAGATGAGCCGTTCCTTTTGTTTTCGGATCATTATCAAACAACTCCGCGCCATTGAAGGCGGCCGCCAAAAGTCGATTGTTTTTGTAATCGACCTGAAGACCGGCTGTGGACAAAGGGAATTTTTCACCACTTGTAAAATTCCTGAACGCCCCGTCAGGACTGACTTTAATGACAGGAGCAGCGTTAATGGAAGACAACAGGAAAGACCCATCGTTTTTATCGTACTCTATTCCTTCCGGGTTTTGGGCTGTACCTTCAATTTTTATAGAATCCGATATTATTGCTCTTTCAGGCTGAGCAGCCATTGACGGTGATGCCAGCAATACCGCGAATATGATACTCGAGTATTTTCGTTTAGATGAATTCATGGTTGATTATCATACTGTGAGCAGGAAAATTCGGGGAGGGATTCGGGGACACATGGGATTCGGGTGGGATTCGGGGACACATGGGTGGGATTCGGGGGATTCGGGGACACATAACTTATCTTCTCAGGGATTCGGGGACACATAACTTATCTTCTCCAACCTCCCACCAATCACCTTCACCGCTCCACCGGCAATCCTTCCTGCCGCCATTCCGGCAATCCCCCATCCAGCCGCCGCGCCGATAATCCTCTCTCCCGCAGCATTGCCACCGCCTCGAACGAGAGAATGCAGTGCGGCCCGCGGCAGTAGGCGACGACTTCCTTGTCGGCGGGCAGATTGTCCAGATGTTCTTCGAGTTTCGACAGCGGTACATTGATCGCTCCCGGCAAGTGACCTGCCCGGTATTCTTCGGCGGGTCGTACATCCAGCACTGTCACCAGCCCGTCGCGAACGCGGCTGAGCAGTTCTTGCGCCGGTATCGGCTCCAGTTGATCCTTAACCGTCAGGTAGGTGTCCACCAGTTGGCCCACGTCGGCCAGATGCCGCTCGGCGGTATTGCGCAGCGCCGCCAGCAACTCGGTAACGTCGGCGCCGCTGAGACGATAATAAACCCGCTGGCCTTGCTTGCGCGTGGTTACCAGGCCGGAATGCCGCAGTTGCTGTAGATGCTGGGAGGTGTTGGCGACGCTGAGACCGGAGACTTTCGCCAGTTGTTCAACGCTGCGCTCGCCCTGATCCAGATATTCGATCAGTTCCAGCCGGTTGCCGTTGGCCACCGCTTTCGCCACACGCGCAAACTGGCTGAACAGCTGCTGTTTGAACCCTGCCTGTCGGGCCATTGACTTGCCGCCTTTTCCGTTATTCAATAGATCTATTGAATACTAGATCGTTGGCCCAGTATAGGACATGAGTCCTTGGTGTTTCAAGGCCAGACGCAGGGGCGGATTTATCCGCCCGAAGGATAAGCCAAAGGAAGATTGGGCGGATAAATCCGCCCCAACAATATGACTGAATTTCTGACCCAAAATGAAATCGCTATCCGGCTCAGCTTTTTTTTCGGCATTTTCGTCGTCATGGCGATCTGGGAGGTTCTTTCTCCCCGGCGAGCGCTGACCACATCCAGAGGCGTGCGCTGGCTGAACAATATCGGCCTGGTTTTTCTCAACAGTTTTGTGCTGCGCCTGCTGTTCCCGGCCGCTGCCGTGGGCATGGCTGCACTGGCGCAAAAACAGGGCTGGGGCCTGCTGAATGTTTATTCTGTTCCCTTCCCGGTAGCGGCTGTGGTGGCGGTCATCGCGCTGGATTTCGTTATTTACCTGCAACACGTCATGGTACATGCCGTTCCGATGCTGTGGCGGCTGCACCGGGTGCATCACGCCGATCTGGATTATGACGTGACTACCGGGGCGCGTTTCCACCCCATCGAGATCATCCTGTCCATGCTGATCAAGTTCGCGGCGATTACGCTGCTCGGCCCGCCTGTTGTTGCTGTTATCGTCTTCGAGGTACTGCTGAACGCCACCGCCATGTTCAACCACGGCAACGTGAAAATACCGGCGGGCATCGACCGCGTTTTGCGTCTGTTCGTAGTCACGCCGGACATGCACCGGGTGCATCATTCCGTGGAAGACGACGAAGCCAACAGCAATTTCGGCTTCAACCTGCCCTGGTGGGACCGTTTGTTCGGCACCTACCGGGATCAACCACGGGCTGGACACGAAAACATGACCATCGGGATTCATCACTACCGCGATCCCAGACAGGTATCCTGGCTGCCTGGCTTGCTGGGCCTTCCCTTCCGCAAAAAAATCACCGGCTACGTCATCAATCGCCGTCAATGGGACAGCCAGAACAGCGACACGGAGAATGACGCATGAGCACATCGGCCAGACGCCTGCTTCTGCTTGCGGCGCTGATTGCCGGCATTGTTACGGTTGTCCTGTATCGTGATCGTTTCGACGCTACCGCCCTGCAGCACTGGGTAGAAAGCGCTGGCGCAATCGGCCCGCTGGCGTTCATCGCCATTTACGCGCTGGCAACGGCGCTGTTCCTGCCCGGCTCCATTCTGACTCTCAGCGGCGGCGCGCTGTTCGGCCCGCTCTGGGGGACGCTGTACAATCTCCTCGGCGCGACGCTGGGCGCGACGCTGGCTTTTGTCATCGCCCGCCACCTGGCCGCCGACTGGGTCGGCAAAAAGGCGGGCGGTCGCCTGAAACAGCTCATCCGCGGCGTGGAAAAAGAAGGCTGGCGCTTTGTCGCCTTTACTCGCCTGGTGCCGCTGTTCCCGTTCAATCTGCTGAATTACGCCCTCGGCCTGACGCGCATTCGCCTGAGCCATTATGCGGTCGCGTCGTTCATTTTCATGATTCCCGGCGCACTGGCCTATACCTGGCTGGGCTACGCCGGGCGCGAAGCCATCAGTGGCGGCGAGAACCTGATTCGAAATGCCCTGCTGGCCCTGGCTCTGTTGGCCTTCGCCGCTTTCCTGCCGCGTCTGGCGGGCCTGTTCAGACGCTGACGCGATGCTGCCTGTTCTGCCCCGGCTTCAGCCCAGCGATTTTCCGCCGCTGCGTCGCAAAGGCATCCGCACACTACAGGTCAATATGGGCTATCTGTGCAATCAGCAATGTCAGCATTGCCATGTCAACGCCGGACCGAAACGCTCTGAAATCATGACCCGCGAAACGGTCGGGCAGGTCCTGGCGGCGCTGCAGAGAACCGGCATTGAAAACCTCGACCTCACCGGCGGCGCACCGGAACTGAATCCGCGTTTCCCCTATCTGGTGGAGACCGCCAGGGCGATGGGCGTACATGTCATCGACCGCTGCAATCTTACCGTGCTGGAACAGCCCGGCATGGAGGACATGGCGGCATTTCTGGCGGACAACCGGGTTGAAGTCGTTTCCTCCCTGCCCTGCTATCGGGAACAAAACGTGGATGGGCAGCGTGGCAGCGGTGTCTATCAGTCCAGCATACGGATGCTGAAAAAGCTTAACCATCTGGGCTACGCACAGGATGGCAGCAAGCTGATCCTGAATCTGGTATATAACCCCGCCGGGCCGTTTCTGCCTCCGCAGCAGAGCAAACTGGAAGCCGATTACAAACGCGAATTGCTGCAGCGATTCGGCATTCGCTTCGATCGCCTGCTGGTTCTGGCCAACCTGCCGATACAGCGCTTTGGCAGCATGCTCATCTCCGGCAACCAGTTTGACGATTACATGAAATTGCTGAAATCATCTCACCGCAAAGCCAACCTGGACGCGGTCATGTGTCGTCACCTGATCAGCGTGGACTGGCGTGGCAGGCTCTTCGACTGCGACTTCAATCAGGCTCTGGGACTGGCGCTAGAGCCGGGAAACAGCCTGCCCGCGACTGTGGATGATCTGGATGCGAACAGCCTGGTCAACCACCCCGTGCGTATTGCCGATCATTGTTACGGCTGTACCGCCGGACAAGGCTCCAGTTGCGGCGGAGCTCTGACATGATCTCCGTCATCGTTCCGGCGCTGAACGAGGAAAACTGCATCGTGGCCATGCTGCAACGCCTGCAGGCCATGCGCAAGCGCGGTAACGAGGTGGTTCTGGTCGATGGCGGCAGCACGGACGCCACCTGCCTGCTGGCCGTGTCTCTGGTAGATAAAATCGTGCACGCCAGACGCGGACGCGCCCGGCAGATGAACGCCGGCGCCGGACATGCCCGCGGCGACATACTGTGGTTTCTTCATGCCGACACCCTGGCACCCGGGAACCCGGATTTACTGATACGCCATAGCGTGGTAAAAATGGCTCACCGCTGGGGATATTTTCACGTACGCCTGTCAGGCCGTCATCCACTGTTGAGAATGGTTGAAGCCGGCATGAATCTGCGCACCTGTCTGACTGCCATCGCCACTGGCGACCAGGGCATTTTTGTTACCAGAGAACTATTCCATGACGCCGGTGGTTTTGCCGATCTGCCGCTGATGGAAGATATTGAACTGTGCGGCCGTCTGAAACGCCGCCAGCGCCCTGCACGCATCGCCACTGCGCTCGTCACCTCCAGCCGCCGCTGGGAGCAGCGCGGCATTCTGCGCACTATCTTGCTCATGTGGCGACTGCGCCTGGCCTGGTGTTGCGGTGTTCGCCCGGAAGAACTGGCAAGGCGCTACCGGTGAACAGCAAGATCATCATCTTTTCCAAAGCACCTGTTCCGGGAGACGTGAAAACCCGGCTGATCCCGGCTCTCGGCGCACAGGGCGCGGCGGCGCTGCAGGCGCGGCTGTTGCACCGCACGCTTAAAACAGCCATGGCAACCGAAATACCCTGCGAACTGTACGGCTCGCCACGCGCCGTTCATGTCGCGTTCGAGCCTTTCCGCAAACGCTACGCCATTCCCTTCCACGACCAGCGAGGCGCCGACCTGGGCGAGCGCATGGCCAACGCCCTGTCGCAGGCGCTGACATCGGCTGCTGCCGCCGTGCTAGTCGGTTCTGATTGCCCGGACATGTACGCCACCTATCTGCGGGCGGCCATAACCACTCTCGGCAACGACTCCGATGCGGTGCTGGGCCCGACGGTCGATGGCGGTTACATTCTGATCGGCCTGAAAAAACCCGCTCCCGGGCTTTTTTCTGACATGCCGTGGGGCAGCGACCGGGTGCTGGCCATGACCCGGGACAGACTTGCCAGTCTGCGCCTGCAATGGCGTGAACTGCCGCCCCTGCATGATCTGGATACACCCGCCGATCTTGCCCTCTACCCCGAGCACCAATGCCTTTGAAACTGGTTTTTGTCTACAATGCTGACAGCGGGCTGTTCAATACTCTCACTGATATAGCGCACAAATTACTGTCGCCAGACACCTACCCGTGCCAGCTTTGCGCCATCACCCACGGCACATTCCGGCAACGTGATGAATGGCGCGATTATCTGGAAAGCCTGGATATTGAGTGTGAATTCATGCACCGGGATGCATTTTTAGCGGCCTATCCCAACATTAAGACGAGCTTGCCCGCTATTTTTGTCGATAACAACGGCGAACTGACGCCCTGCCTCAGCCGCAAGGATATTGATGCGGTTAATTCGGTGGATGAACTAAGAGCCTTGCTGAAGGCCCGCTGCATGGGGTGTTGATAGCCAGGCTAACGCTGTGTCATGGCCAGACGCAAGCCCAGCGCAATCAGCACAGCGCCGGTGGCCTTGCCGATGAGTTTCGCTAAAAAGCTGTTTCCGC
>JALXFQ010000379.1 GCA_027067235.1 Gammaproteobacteria bacterium | reverse complement strand
AGGTTACAACATCAAGGAAGTCATATGCGAGCTCTGCCAGCCATAATCACCCTGCTGCTGTTTTCCACGTTACCCTGGCCGCCGGAAACCGCGTTCACGCCCATTCCCACCGCGCAGAATGTACCGCTGCCCGCATTCGGCCAGTGGATAGAAGACCCGGTCTTCCACACCCGGGTGAGGCGCATTTCCCACAGTAACCAGCCATTGCCACACCCGTACCCGAAAACCCAGGCCTGGAATGCCGATATGTCGTTGCTGATGTTCAACAACCACATCATCGACGCCCACAACTTCAGCCAGCTGGGCCTGACCGATGGCTCGAACCATTCCATGCGCTGGTCACACAGCGACCCGCGCGTCATCTACGGCATCCGTACGGCGGGGGATCATTTTTCTTTCATCAGGATCAGCGTTACCGCCCATCCGTTTTCCAGCAGTTTTCAGGAACTGGTCAGCTTTCCACGACCCGCCTGGGACCAGGTTCTGCTCGGCCCCGGCGAGGGCAATCTGGATCTG
This sequence comes from Gammaproteobacteria bacterium, assembly GCA_027067235.1. GTDB lineage: Bacteria > Pseudomonadota > Gammaproteobacteria > QOAV01 > QOAV01 > QOAV01. Next base: position 3,864 of record JALXFQ010000379.1, on the reverse strand, counting down.
AATGATCGCTACGTGGTGCTGGCTGGTCGGCGCAGCGGCAGTGACAAACTCACCGCCATAGTTCTCGACCTGCAACATCCTGACAGCCCGTCTTTCCATGACACCACGATCACCTGGGCTACCGATTTTGGCAGTGACCTCGACTGGATCAGCATTTCGCCTTCCGGCAACTACATCCTCATCAACTGGCTGGCGGAACCGGGCAATGCCGACTCAAACACGCGCAGTTCGGTGTACCGTTATAACCGGCAGATGCAGTTTCTGGGCGAACTGGCCGACCAGGGCCAGCATGGCGACATGGGGCTGGACGCCCAGGGCCGGGAAGTCTATGTCCAGTTCGAATTCGGCTCGCAGAACGGCATCTGGAAATACGACATCGCCAGCGGGGCGCGCACGCGCCTGCTGCCGGATAAATACAGCGGCGGCCATGTTTCCTGCCGCAATTATCAACGGCCAGGCTGGTGCTATCTGTCCACTCATGCCGAAGGCTACCGCGAAGTATTCGCGCTGAAGCTGGATGGCAGCGGCAAGGTCAACCGCTTTGCCCAGACCCACACGCCGGATTTCGGCGCCGAGGGCACAGTGAGCCCGGACGGAAGCAAAATATTGTTCCGCAGCAACTGGGATGATTCCAGTGTGGACTGGGATCATTCCCATGAATTTATCGTTGATGTCTTCCCCGACTAGCTGGGCGTAATTCGCGGGGAAGCTGCAAACGGTCGGCTTTTCCGGTAAAGTCCGCCGACCAATCAATTCGGGTAGAGGTATACACACATGGCCAAACAGGAATATGCAATCGCTCCTTCCATACTGTCGGCGGATTTCGCCAGGCTGGGGCAGGAAGTTGACGATGTGCTGGCGTCCGGCGCCAAGATCGTTCATTTCGACGTCATGGACAACCATTATGTCCCCAACCTGACCATCGGCCCGCTGGTCTGCGATGCGCTGCGCAAGCATGGCGTCACCGCCGATATTGACGTGCATCTGATGGTCAAGCCGGTGGATCGCATCATCCCCGATTTCGCCGAGGCTGGCGCAACCTATATTACCTTTCACCCGGAAGCGTCCGAGCACGTGGACCGCTCGCTGCAACTGATCCGTCAGAGCGGCTGCAAATCCGGCCTGGTATTCAATCCGGCCACACCGCTGGATATTCTCGAATACGAACTGGAGAACGTTGACATGATCCTGCTGATGTCGGTCAACCCCGGTTTCGGCGGCCAGAGCTTCATCCCCTCGGCGCTGAAAAAACTCAGACAGGCGCGCAAGCTGATCGACGATTCCGGTCTGGATATACGCCTGGAAATCGACGGCGGCGTCAAAGTCGACAATATCCGCGAAATAGCGCAAGCAGGCGCAGACACGTTCGTCGCCGGTTCCGGCATTTACGGTTTCCCCGGCGAAAACGACGCCAACCGCTATGACAGCATCGTTGGCAAGATGATGGCGGAGCTGGAGGGCGTTTAAGGCCCGGAACCATAACGGCGCAGGGTCGATGCGGGGGCGGCTTCAGCCGCCCACCCCACCGCCGCATTCCAAATACCAAAAACAACCGATGAACAACACCGCAAAACTGCAAGTCCGCATGGTCATGATCGACCTCGACGGTACTCTGATCAATACCGCACCCGATCTGGCGCTGGCGGCCAATCTCATGCTCGGAGAACTGGGCATGGAAAAACATCCGCTGGCGAAAATCGAAAGCTGGATCGGCAACGGCGTCGCCACCCTGGTCAAGCGCGCCCTTACCGGTGAGTATGATGGCAAACCGGATGCGGAACTGTTCGACAGGGGTTATGCGCTGTTCCTCAAGCATTACGGCGAGCATGTATCCGATGACAGCCTCCCTTACCCCGGCGTAGTGGAAGGGCTGGACAAACTCAAAGCCGCCGGCTTCCGTCTGGCCTGCATCACCAACAAGGCCGAGGCGTTCACCGTGCCGCTGCTGAAGGACCTCAACCTGCACGACTATTTTGAACTGGTCATTTCCGGCGATACGCTACCGAAGAAAAAGCCAGACCCGCTGCCGCTACTACACGCCTGTGAACATTTCGGCATTACCCCGGATCACGGCCTGCTGGTGGGCGATTCCGACAATGATACCCAGGCGGCGCAAAACGCCGGTATGCCGGTTATTGTCGTGCCCTACGGCTACAACAAGGGCATGGACGTGAGTACACTTGGCGCGGTGGCGGTGGTAGACTCGCTGGCGCAACTGGATCAACACATAGAGCTTTTTTAGTGAACACAATCATCACACAGCAACGATGGCGATGGCGCAACCCGGCCTGAAATCCGGTTTTCTGCGCAACTTCTGTCGTTTCCAACTTTTGTGGTGATTTATGCTTCTTTCCCGAACCCAATTCGAATCTTACGCCGACCAGGGCTTTAACCGCGTTCCGCTGGCACGCGAAGTGCTGGCCGATCTCGACACGCCGCTGTCGGTCTACCTCAAGCTCGCTCGCGGGCCATATTCCTATTTGCTGGAATCCGTTCAGGGCGGCGAGCGCTGGGGGCGTTACTCCATCATTGGTCTGCCCTGCCGCTCGCGGCTGGAAGTGTATGGCCACCGCGTTGATCTCATCTGCGACGGCGAGCTGAAATCCCGCTGCGAACTGGACGATCCGCTGCTGGCCATCGAAGATCTGGAAAGCTGTTTCAGCGTGCCGGAAATCGACGGCCTGCCGCGCTTCACTGGCGGCCTGGTGGGCTATTTTGGCTATGACACGGTGCGCTATATCGAGCCAAAACTGGGCGACTGCTCGAAACCGGACCCCATTGGCGCGCCCGACATCATGCTGCTGGCCTCGGAAGAGCTGGTGGTATTCGACAACCTGGCGGGCAAGCTCTATGTCATCATTCATGCCGACCCGGGTGAGGTGAAGGCTTATGAGACTGGCCTGGCGCGGCTCGATGAGCTGGTCGTCCGGATCAACGGCCCACTGCCCAGCGAAGCGGTTACCACCCAGCAAACGCTGGAAGAGGCCGATTTCGATTCCGGTTTCGGCGAATTCAGGTTCAAGGCCGCGGTGGAGCGCTGTCGCGAGTATATCCGCGAAGGCGACATCATGCAGGTGGTCATCTCGCAGCGCCTGTCGGTGCCGTTCAAGGCGGGGCCGCTGAATCTGTACCGCGCCCTGCGCACGCTGAATCCGTCGCCGTACATGTATTACATGAACATGGGCGACTTCCACATTGTTGGCTCGTCACCGGAAATACTGGTGCGCGTGGAAGACAACGAAGTCACCGTACGACCCATCGCCGGCACCCGCCGCCGCGGACACAGCGAGGAAGAGGATCTGGCGCTGGAGAACGAGCTGCTGGCTGATCCCAAGGAAATCGCCGAGCATATTCAGCTGCTCGATCTGGGCCGCAACGATGTCGGGCGCGTCGCCAAAACCGGCACGGTAAAACCCACCGAACACATGCAGATTGAGCGCTACTCCCACGTCATGCACATCGTCTCCAATGTCGTCGGCGAATTGCAGGACGGCAAGGACGCGCTGGACGTGCTGCGCGCCACCTTCCCCGCTGGCACTGTCTCCGGCGCGCCCAAAATACGCGCCATGGAGATCATCGACGAACTGGAGCCGGTCAAGCGCGGCATCTACGCTGGCGCCGTCGGCTACATCAGCTGGAACGGCAACATGGATACCGCCATCGCCATCCGCACTGCCGTCATCAAGGACGACACGCTGCATATCCAGGCCGGCGCGGGCATCGTCTACGACTCCGATCCCAACCTGGAATGGAAAGAAACCATGAACAAGGGCCGCGCCATCTTCCGCGCCGTCAACATGGTCACCAGCGGGCTGGATTTCGGCAACCGGGCGTAGGAGGAGAACGGCCATGCTGCTCATGATC
>JALXFQ010000378.1 GCA_027067235.1 Gammaproteobacteria bacterium | reverse complement strand
ATGGCCACCATTTTGTACGCTGGCATGATCCGTTCAAAAAACCGGCCTATCTGTTCGCGCTGGTGGCGGGCGATCTGGCGGTGAATGAAGATTCGTTCACCACAAAATCCGGTCGCGAGGTCAAACTGCAGATCTATACTGAAGCCCACAATGCGGACAAAACCGGCCATGCCATGGCCTCGCTGAAAAAAGCCATGCGCTGGGACGAGGACACCTACGGACTGGAATATGACCTCGATATTTACATGATCGTGGCGGTGGACGATTTCAATATGGGGGCCATGGAAAACAAGGGACTGAACATATTCAATTCCAAATACGTGCTTGCAAGACCTGACACCGCCACCGACCAGGCCTACCTCGGTATCGAGGGCGTTATCGCCCACGAATATTTCCACAACTGGACCGGTAACCGCGTTACCTGCCGCGACTGGTTCCAGCTCAGCCTGAAAGAAGGCCTGACGGTTTTTCGTGACCAGAGCTTTACCGCCGACATGAACTCGGCAGCGGTAAAACGTATCGAAGATGTTCGCATCTTGCGCACTCATCAGTTCGCCGAGGACGCCAGTCCCATGGCGCATCCGGTGCGGCCGCAGGAATACCAGGAGATCAACAATTTCTATACGGTAACGGTGTACAACAAGGGCGCGGAAGTGGTGCGCATGTACCAGACCCTGCTGGGCAGGGAGGGTTTTCGCAAGGGCATGGACCTGTATTTCCAGCGCCATGACGGCCAGGCGGTGACCACCGATGATTTTCGCCGCGCCATGGCCGACGCCAACGACGTTAATCTGGATCAGTTTCAGCGCTGGTACGATCAGGCGGGTACGCCGGAACTGCATGTGACCGATGAATGGGACGAAGAAAGCGGCAATTACACGCTGAAATTTCGCCAGACCTGCCCGCCCACGCCCGGCCAGGACAAGAAGGAGCCGTTTCTGATTCCGGTGAAAGTCGCGTTGCTGGGCAAAGAGGGCAAACTGCTGAGGGGCGGTGAAAACCTGCTCACCATCACTGAAGCCGAGCAGTCATTTACCTGCACCGAAATCAGCGAAAAGCCGGTGCCATCGCTGCTGCGTGGTTTTTCCGCGCCGGTGAAGCTGCACTATGACTACAGCGACCGGGATTTGTCCTTCCTCATGGCCCATGACACCGATGCTTTCAATCGCTGGGATGCCGCCCAGACTCTGGCCATGCGTACGTTGCTGGCTCTGCTGGAGGACCCGGACGCAGGGCGGCAGTCGCCGGCGTTTGCGCATTTGTCCGACGCAGTGGGCAAGTTGCTCCGGGACGAAAGCAGCGACCCCGCGCTCATTGCTGAAGCGCTGGTATTGCCCTCGGAAGCCTATGTGTCCGAGCAGCTAGATGTGGTCGATCCGGACGCCGTGCATCAGGCGCGTGAACTGCTGCGCGAGCATCTGGCGCATCAGCATGCCGACGCCTGGATGGCGGCATACCAGCGCAACCAGACCCCCGGCGCGTACGTCGTCACGCCCGCGGACATGGGCCGGCGCCGCCTGAAAAATATCGCCCTGGCCTACCTCACCACGCTGAATACGTCAGCAATGCGCACGCTGGCGCAGAATCAGTTCAACCGGGCCGATAACATGACCGACAGCATGGGCGCCATGAGCGCGCTGGCGGCTCTCGCCAGTCGCGAGCGCGAACGGGTGCTGGGCGCATTCGAGAAACGCTGGCAGGGCGATCCCCTGGTCATGGACGCCTGGTTCAGCATTCAGGCCACGTCGCCGTTGCCGGAGACTCTGGATACGGTGAAAAAGCTGATGCAGCACGAGCTGTTTCAGATCACCAACCCCAACAAGGTGCGCGCCCTGATCGGCGCTTTCGCCCATGGCAACCCGGTGGGTTTTCACCGGCCGGACGGCAGCGGCTACCAGTTCATTGCCGACCGCGTGCTGGAGCTGGACCCGATGAATCCGCAAGTGGCGTCGCGACTGGCCAAGGCTTTCACTCGCTGGAAGCGCTATGACAAAAAACGCCAGAAGCTGATGAAACAGCAGCTGCAGCGCATGCGTGATCAGCAGGGATTGTCGCCGGATGTGTTCGAGATTGTGGACAAAAGTCTGGCGGATCAGGCCTGATCCGGGCGCCCGCCGCTGCAGCTACGCAATAACCAATAAACAGAACAGGGGGAAGCGCATGAAAATAATCAGAAAACTTATGGTCGCCATGCTCGCATTGCTGGTGTTGCTGGTGGTCATTGGCCTGTTTCTGCCGCAGCAGTCCAGCATGCGACGCGATATTCTGATCGAGGCCGCGCCGCAGCAGATCTATGCCGTTCTGGAAAACCCCCGTGAGTTCAACAACTGGTCGCCCTGGGCCGACATTGACCCGAACACCAGCTACGAATACTACGGCCCCGGGCGCGGCGTCGGCGCCGGCATGCGCTGGTCCAGCAAGGACCCCCATGTGGGCGTTGGCGGCTCGAAGATCATCGAGGCGGACCCCAACCGGCGCATACGCGTGGAGCTGGATTTTGGCGATCAGGGCATCAACTGGAGTGAATACCGCCTGCGTCCGGAAGGCCACGCCACCCGCGTGGTCTGGGAATTTGAAATGCACGCCGGCATGAACCCGATTCAGCGCTGGTTCGGTCTGATGATCGACAAACTGGTGGGGCCATCATACGAACAGGGGCTAAGCAACCTCAAGGCGCTGGTGGAAAAGCGCGTTGCCGCGGGAATGGCCGATGGCGGATAAAAACAGCATCATACTGATCGGCATGCCCGGTTCCGGCAAAAGCACGGTGGGGATCATACTGGCCAAGCTCACCGGCCGCGACTTGCTCGATACCGACATCTTGATACAGCTGGAACAAGGCCGCGCGCTGCAGGAAATCGTCGACCACGAAGGCCATCTGGCCTTGCGCGAGATCGAGCAACGCGTGTTGCTGGGTATCGATCATGAGCGCCATGTCATATCCACCGGCGGCAGCGCGGTATACAGTGAAGCGGCCATGAACCATCTGAAATCACTGGGCCCGCTGGTATTTCTCGACGTAGCGCTGCCAGTGCTGCAACAGCGCATCCGCAATTTCGACACCCGGGGGCTGGCCAAGCGCCCGGAACAGACCCTGGAAGACCTGTTCGCAGAGCGCAGGGCGCTGTATCAAAAACACGCCGACATCACCATCAACGGCAACAGCCTGACCCAGGAAGAAATGGCCGAGGCTATTGCTGCAGCGTTGCCGTGAGTCAATCAGGTTACCAGCGTCGCTTCGGCGGTATCGCGCGCTTGTACGGCGCCGATGCGCTGGTGCGTTTCCAGCGCGCCCATTGCTGTATCGCCGGGGTTGGCGGCGTGGGCTCCTGGGTGGTAGAGGCGCTGGCGCGCAGCGGTATCGGCGAGCTGACCCTCATTGATATGGACCATGTGGCCGAATCCAATATCAATCGACAGCTACCGGCTTTGACCGAAACCATCGGCAAGGCCAAGGTCAGGGCGCTGGCCGAACGGGTGGCACAGATCAACCCGGATTGCGTGGTCCATGCCGTGGAGGATTTTGTCAGCGCCGATGACGCCGGCAAATATATCAGCAGCGACATGGACTTCGTGTTCGATTGCATCGACAGCTTCCGCGTCAAGGCGGCGCTTATCGCCTGGTGCAAACGTAACAAGACGCCGGTGATTACTGTCGGCGGGGCAGGTGGCAAGACTAACCCGTTAAATATTCGCCTGGCTGATCTGTCGCGCACCGATCAGGACCCGCTGCTGGCAAAAACCCGCAAGGAACTGCGTCAGAAATACGGGTTTCCCAGAAACCTCAAGCGTCGTTTCGATGTGCCGGCTGTGTTCTCGCAGGAAAACATTGTGCAGCCGCAGGGCGCCGAAGCTGTGTGCGGGAACCACCTGAATTGCGGCGGACTCGGATCGGTAACCCATGTCACCGCCGTTTTTGCTTATGTGGCTGTCTCGAAAGTACTGTCCAGATTGTTGGTTAAGCAATAATAGATTCATAAAAGTTGCAAAAACAACATAGATGCCCCATACTATCAACCAGATCAATGCCATTGCGGGGGCGAATATGCCAGTCATGTCCACATCAGTCAGAGATAGTCGAGGCGAGTATCCGGTCAGTCAGGGCGCAGTGCTCACCAAGGCGCTGCTCAATGCCGGCAAAGCCATGGGCCTGTCACAGGCGCATATTGGCAGCATCATCGGCAAGGAACGCACGGCGCTGCATCGTGGTCTGAACCCGGACAGCAAGTCGGGTGAGCTGGCCCTGCTGCTTGTTCGGGTGTACCGCGACCTGTATGTGCTTATGGGCGGCAAGCCGGAAGATATCAGGCACTGGGTCAGAACCGGCAATCTTCACACTGGCGGCATTCCCGCCGAGCAAATGAAGACAGTACAGGGTTTGAATCG
>JALXFQ010000377.1 GCA_027067235.1 Gammaproteobacteria bacterium | reverse complement strand
TCACAGACGGTTTTATCCGCGAAACAATCAGACACGGTCGTTCCAATACGCGTATGCTGGGGTTCAGTGATTCAACCGGCCTGGCTCATCTGAGTCCGGAAGAGATTGATGATGTCATCGCCTATATGCGCACGCTGCCAGGCATCAACGCCAACAAGAAGATTACGGAAAGATAACGACCCCAAAAGAGGAAGATAGCTCATGAAACGTATAAAGATGAATCGACGGAATTTTTTGAAGGGCAGCGCATTTGTCTCGGGCGCTGCGGCGGGAACCAGCCTGTTTGCCGCTGACAACCCCGAGCTGGAAGCCGCCCCCAAAATGGAAACTTCTTCAGCCACCCGCACTACCGCTCTGGCGCAATGCCCCTACTGTGGTGTTGGTTGTGGCACAATCATTCAGGTCGAGAACGGCAAGATCGTATCCATGCGTCCTGACAAGGACCACCCGACCAATCGCGGGCTGCAATGCATCAAGGGATTGACCGCTGCCGAGCCCATGTATGTTGATCGTCTCGAAGGCGACAGCTATGTGCGCAAGGACGTATGGGATGAATGGAACAAACCCGATCATGGCGACCTGGGTTTTGTCAGTAAAACCAAAGGCTCTTTTGCCGACGAGCATTTCGTGCGCGTGCCCTACGAAAAGGCATCCGAAATGGTCGCGCACAAAATCGCCCATTTCGTAAAAACCAATGGCAACAACTCCATAGGATTATACGGCTCCGGCCAGTTGACGGTCGAGGGCCAGTATATGGAGAACCTGTTCATGAAAGGCGTGCTGGGCTCCAATACCATCGAGGCCAACGCCCGCATGTGCATGACTTCTGCGGTCACCGGTTATTTCAAAACCCTCGGTTCCGATACGCCGCCGCTGGCCTACGAAGATATCGAACTGTGTGACATGATCATGCATTTTGGCCACAACGCGCGCGAATCCCATCCCATTATTTTCTGGCGCGCTGCCGACCACAAGAAAAAAGCTGATATTCCCACCGTTGTAGTCGATCCGCGGCGCACCGGAACCATTCAGGGCTATGCCGACATCAATCCGAAAAATACGGTACATGTCCCGACCCTGAACGGCGACATCAGCTTCCTCAATGCCATTGCGCATGTATTGCTGAAAGAACACAAGGATGTCATCGACTGGGAATTCATGAAGGCGCATGCCGACGGCTGGAAGGAGTACACCGACGGCGTGCTCAGGGACTACAGTCCGGAACAGGTGCAAGATCGCATGGGCGGCGACGTGCCTCCCGAAAAGATTCGTCAGGTCGCCGCCATGTTTGCCGAGGCAACGCGCAAACGCCTGGCCCGTAGCAAGGGGGAACAGTCCGGCAAGGGTTACGGCGGCGTTATCATCATGTGGGGCATCGGCTACAACCAGCATTTACACGGTCAGCACAATGTGGTTTCCATCGTGAACCTGCTGACCTTGACCGGCAATGTCGCCAAACCGGGCTGTGGGCCCTTCTCAATGACCGGTCAGCCCAACGCCATGGGCGAACGCTTCACCGGTGGTCTGACCGGCCGGCTGCCTTTCAACATCGCGCTGAAAGACGACAAGCACCGGGCACATATGGCAAAAATGTGGCGTGTCCCGCAGGCCAATCTCGACAATGCCATGCACGCCAAGAACCCGGGCATGGCCGTGGGCATGATGGAGCGGGCGCTCAAGGGGGAAGTCAAGGCGATGTTCCTGGTCTATGCGACACATATTGATCTGCCCGATTCCTGGGGCGTTTCCCGGCCGGCGCTGACAAAAACCTTCACCATCGCCCAGGAAATTTACCGGCATGCGCCCAACAACCTCTACGCGGACGTGATTTTCCCGGCCGCCACCTGGGGAGAAGTCGACGGCACCTACATCAGTTCCGAGCGTCGTATCAATATACTGCAAAAAGCTGCGGAGCCGCCCAAGGGCTGTCGCCCGGATATGGACATGGTCATCGACAAGATCAAGGAGGTTGCCAACCTGCTGGGCATGGACGGCGACAAAATCGTGCCCTACTCCAAGGATGAAAAAGGCTTCTACAGGGCGGAAGAAGTTTTCCGTGACATGTGCAAGGCTACTATCAACACCGATACTGACCTTACCGGCATACTGGAAGTCGAGAAACTGGACAAGATGAGCCCCTACCAGCAACTGGCGAAGCTGCGCGGCATCCAGTGGCCGGCGCCCACCTACGAAATAGCCAAAAATGGCGGCACAAAACGCCGTTACATGTTGCAGGAAGGCGAGTGGAAGAACCGCCCCTACGGCTATTTCCGCACCAAGGATGGCAAGGTTCACATGAGTCTGTGCCAGCAGGATTACAGTGATCGCAAGGAGGTCACGCAGAAACTGATGGCCATCACCAGCAAACCCGGTTCCTATGCCATTGACAACCTGCCGCTGCTGGTGGAGGCGCGTGACAAGGCGCTGACGCCCGATCTGCCGGATGAGGAGTATCGCGGTAAACGCTGGGACGAAATACCCAAGGACAAGTATCCCTACTGGCTGGGTCTGGGCGTGGTCTATGAGCATTTCCATACCGCCAAGTCGCTGCGCAGCCCGACCACACGTCGCCTGGTGCCGGAGATGTATGTTGAAATGGATCCGGATGATGCCAAAGATCTCGGCATCAAGGATGGCGACAAGGTGCGACTGATTACGCGCCGCGGCAAGATGGAGGCCTTCGCCCAGGTGGGTACGAACAGTCTGGTGAAACCGGCTCGCAACAGCGTACCGCGCGGTTATTTCTTCAGCCCGTGGAACCTGTCTGTCGCTGACAGTGCGGAACCGGATAAAAACAAATGGCTGGCGAATGCCGTAACCAACCGTTGTTTTGACCCGGTATCCGGTCAGGCCGACTTCAAGAAGAACGCCTGCCGCATAGAGAAGGTCTAGTCAAAGAGTGAAAACGTGAAACGTCGCCACTTTATCAACAGTCTGGTGGCCGGCGCCGCGGCGCTGGTCACCCGTCCGCTGGCGGCGTTTAACGAGGCTCGTGTTTCCACGCGCTATCTGCGCCCTCCCGGCGCGCTTGCGGAGGATGAATTCGTCGCTCGCTGCATTCATTGCGGGCAATGTGGCGAAGCCTGCCCGAACCGCTGCATACGTTATTTTGGTCTCGAAAACGGCGCGTCTTCTCTTGACACACCCTATATCACGCCGCGAGACCAGGCCTGTATTCTGTGCATGAAATGTGGCGATATCTGCCCTACCGGAGCCATTACCCCTATCGCCGGCCTGATGCAGCCCATACTGGACAATGTTCATATGGGGCACGCGGTTGTTGACCACAGCCTGTGTCTTTCCTGGCAGGGTCAGAGCTGTGGCGTGTGCTACCGGGCCTGTCCGCTACAGAATATCGCTATACGGGTAGGCTGGATGGAACAGCCGGAAGTACTGGACCAGTGCGTCGGTTGCGGCTTGTGCGAGCGCGCCTGTATCCAGATGCCACAGGCAATCCGGATTATCCCGGATTACGAACATCGTCGAGCGACAGCGCGAGCAACGGAGAACACCACATGACCGGCAAATTTCATCCTTTTTATCGCCATCTGAACAAACTGCGCTGGTTCACGCTCAGCCTGGTATTTGCCATGCTGATTTTGCTGCCGTTTCTGCACATGTACCAGACTTATGTTGCGTCTCACGGTTATGACCTGCTTGGCGCCAGTGAGAAAAAGATCTATGACATCATGTCGGCCCTGACTTCTCCGTTTACCGAAAACCCGGCCCGGGATCTTGACGCCATCAAGGGAAACACCTGGTCAGGCACCCTTTTTGGCCTGCAGCTGAGCGATCCGCTGGCGGTCGTCAGCCAGACAGCCGCCGGTCTGTCGGTATACTGGCCGTTTGTGCTGACCGCCGTGATACCGGTTCTGCTGACTCTGATCTTCGGTCGTTTTTTCTGCGGCTGGATCTGTCCGGCGACTTTTCTGTATGAACTGAACACCAATCTGGCGGCGTGGGCGCATCGCGCCGGCCTGCCCGTCGGCAACCGCCATTTCGATCGCCGTTTCAAATATCTGGTGCTGGCAGTGGGCGTCATTCTGTCGGCCATTACCGGCTCGGTGATTATGGCGGCCATCTATCCTCCCGCGGTCATCGGTCGCGAACTGTACTACGGCATAGCTCTGGGCGGCTTTGGCGCAGGAGCAGTGTTCTTCGTCATTACCCTGCTGTTTGATTTACTGGTGGCCCGCCGTGGTTTCTGCCGCTATCTCTGCCCCGGCGGCGCTCTGTATTCCCTGCTTGGCCGTTTCCGGCTGTTGCGCATACAACGCTTGGTGGAAAGCTGTAACGATTGCGCCATGTGCAATGCCGTTTGCGAGTTCGGGCTGGATCCGCTGCACGATCATTTTGGTCAGGAATGCAACAACTGTACTGCCTGCATTGCTGTCTGCCCCACTGA
>JALXFQ010000376.1 GCA_027067235.1 Gammaproteobacteria bacterium | reverse complement strand
GAATATCACGATCTCTTCATCGGCGTGGCCCGGGGTGAACTGCTTCCCTACGGCTCTTACTATCTCACCGGATTTCTTCACGAAAAGCCTCTGTCCAAACTGCGAAACGACATGGCCCGGCTTGGCATCGCCAGCGATGACAGCCACAAGGAGCCTGAAGATCATATTGCATCTCTCATGGACATGATGGCCGGACTGATCACGGGCGAGTTTGGCGATCCAGCGCCGCTTGCCGTGCAAAAAACTTTTTTCGAAGCCCATATTTCCAGTTGGGCAAGTCATTTCTTCGCGGACCTGGAAGGCGCGAAGTCATCAGTTCTCTACGCAGCGTTGGGCAGCATCGGCCGGAGCTTCATGGAAATTGAAGCAACGGCATTTTCGATGTCCTGACGAGGCTGGGGAAGGCGGATGTTGCGTAAGGCCATCCGTCCAATTCAAAGGAGGCAGAGCATGAAGCAGAAATGTGACAATGCAATTGCTGACCGTCGCAGTTTTTTGAAGCTTGCAGGCGCTGGCGCCGTTACTGGCGGTGCCGTTCTGGCAGGCGGCAAGAGTGTGGCGGAAGCGAGCACGACTGCCGATGGTACTGATCGTCTCTACAAGGAGACCGATCACATCAAAACCTATTACGACCTCGCCCGCTTTTAGGGGTTAGGCAAGTAATTGGAACAGCCCTGTTTTCGCGGGGCGTTGGCTTCGAAACGTTTCGGGGCTCAACTATTAGAAGGAGGAAGCAATGCTAAGGAAGAAGGTAAACGGGGTTGCGAATGGCCCCCGTCTATCGTCTGCCATAAGCGAGCTGACCGGTGGTGCCGTTGATCGGCGCACCTTCCTGCGCAATTCGGGACTGGCTATTGGCGGTCTCGCGGCTGTAACAGGCTTGCGCAGCGGAATGGTCACCAAAGCAGAGGCAGCATCCGCCGGCGGTGGTGCGATCGAGATTAAAAAATCGGTCTGCACGCATTGTTCGGTGGGTTGCACGGTCTTGGCAGAGGTACAGAACGGCGTCTGGATCGGGCAAGAGCCCGGCTTCGACAGCCCGTTCAACCTTGGCTCTCATTGTGCCAAAGGTGCTTCAGTGCGTGAACACGCTCATGGTGAGCGGCGACTGAAGTATCCAACCAAGCTCGAAGGCGGTAAATGGAAAAAGATCAGCTGGGAGACGGCAGTTAACGAGATTGGCGACAAGATGCTCGCGATCCGTAAAGAGTCCGGCCCTGACTCGGTTTATTGGCTTGGCTCCGCCAAGTTCAGTAACGAGCAGTCTTATCTGTTCCGTAAGTTTTACGCATTCTGGGGATCCAATAACGGCGATCATCAGGCGCGTATCTGTCATTCGACCACAGTCGCGGGTGTTGCAAACACCTGGGGTTATGGCGCGATGACCAACTCCTACAATGACATCCACAACTCCAAGTCGATGATCCTTCTGGGATCAAATCCGTCCGAGGCTCATCCGGTTGCCGTTCAGCATCTGCTGAAGGCCAAGGAGCAGAACAACGCTGCGCTGATCGTTTGTGATCCGCGTTTCACACGGACTGCTGCGCATGCAACGGAATATGTCCGTATGCGTCCGGGTACGGATGTCGCCCTCATCTGGGGCATTCTCTGGCACATCTTCGAGAATGGCTGGGAGGACAAGGAGTATATCCGTCAGCGCGTGTGGGGTCTGGAACACATCCGCGGAGAAGTGAAGAAATGGAATCCGGAAGAGACCAAGAAGGTCACCGGTGTTCCTGGTTCACAGCTTCGCCGTGTTGCCCGCACTCTCGCCACCAACAAGCCAGGCACGTTGATCTGGTGCATGGGTGGCACGCAGCATACGACCGGCAATAACAACACCCGTGCCTACTGCATTCTGCAGCTGGCGCTCGGCAATATCGGCCGTGCGGGTGGTGGCGCCAATATCTTCCGCGGCCACGACAATGTGCAGGGCGCTACAGACTTCTGTATCCTTTCGCATTCGTTGCCGGGCTATTACGGCCTCAAGAAAGGCTCATGGAAGCATTGGGCGCGCGTTTGGGATGTCGACTATGACTATCTCAAGGGCCGGTTTGCATCCGAAAAACTGATGCAGTCGAAGGGCATCCCCGTGTCACGCTGGGTGGACGGTGTTCTGGAAGCCAAGGACAAGATGGACCAGCCGGATAATCTCCGGGCCATGGTGTTCTGGGGCCACGCACCGAACTCGCAGACTCGTGGCATAGAGATGAAGAAGGCGTTCGAGAAGCTCGATCTGCTCGTCGTCATCGATCCCTATCCGACGGTTAGCGCGGTTATGCATGATCGCACCGATGGTGTGTATCTGCTTCCCGCGGCAACGCAGTTCGAGACCTACGGGTCCGTCACGGCGTCTAACCGTTCTCTGCAATGGCGTGAGAAGGTGGTCGAACCACTTTTCGAATGCCTGCCAGATCATACCATCATGTACAAACTCGCCAAGAAGCTCGGTTTCGCGAAGGAGATGTTCAAGAACATCAAGGTCGAGAACGATGAGCCGAATGTCGAGGAAACAACCCTTGAATTCAACAAGGGCATGTGGACGATCGGGTATACGGGCCAGTCTCCTGACAGGCTCAAACTACACATGGCCAACCAGCACACCTTCGACAAGACCACGCTCCGTGCGAACGGCGGTCCGGCCGATGGTGAATTTTATGGTCTGCCATGGCCGTGCTGGGGTACTGCAGCAATGAAGCACCCGGGCACACCTAACCTGTATGATCCGTCATCACCTGTCGCTGAAGGCGGCTTGAACTTCCGTGCTCGTTTTGGTGTGAAAGCACCGGACAAGTGGGGCGGCGCGAGCCTGCTTGCCGAAGGCGGCAACGAGGGCGTGTCCTATCCAGTCGGCAACGAGCTGAAGGACGGGCATCCCGAGTTCACCATGGCCATGCTGAAGAAGCTTGGCTGGGATGGTGATCTCACGGCGGATGAGAAAGCAGCCATTACTAAGGTCGCTGGCGACAAGACAAACTGGAAGACCGACCTCTCGGGCGGTATCCAGCGCGTCGCGATCAAGCATGGCTGTGCGCCTTTCGGCAACTCGAAGGCACGGACCGTGGTCTGGAATTTCCCGGATCCCATTCCGCTCCATCGTGAGCCGTTGTACACACCTCGGCGTGATCTTCTGGACAAGTACGCAACGTACTCCGACCGGCAGATGTATCGTCTTCCGACCCGCTACGCTTCGATTCAGGAGCAGGATTTCTCGAAAGAGTATCCGCTTATCATGACATCGGGACGCCTCGTTGAATATGAGGGCGGCGGTGAGGAATCCAGGTCCAACCCGTGGCTTGCTGAACTTCAGCAGGACATGTTTGTCGAAATAAATACGACAGACGCGAACAATCTGGGCATCAAGGATGGTCAGATGGTCTGGGTGGAAGGTGCCGAAAAGGCGAAGCTCAAGGTTATGGCCATGGTTACCGAACGGGTCGGCAAGGGTGTTGTATTCCTGCCGTTCCATTTTGGTGGTCATTTCCAAGGCAAAGACCTTAGGGATAAATACCCTGAAGGTGCCGATCCGTATGTGCTCGGCGAGGCAGCCAACGTTGCCTTTACTTATGGGTATGACTCCGTGACCAATATGCAGGAGACAAAAGTGTCTCTCTGCAAGGTCTACAAGGCATAAGGAGGACACGCGATGGCTAGGATGAAGTTCCTTTGTGATGCAGAACGCTGCATCGAATGCAACGCGTGTGTTACGGCGTGCAAGAACGAGCACGAGATTCCGTGGGGCATCAATCGCCGCCGGGTCGTGACGATCAATGACGGCAAGCCGGGTGAGAGATCGATCTCAGTCGCTTGCATGCATTGTTCTGATGCGCCCTGCATGGCGGTGTGCCCGGTGGATTGCTTCTACCAGACCGACGAAGGTGTGGTGCTGCATTCCAAGGATCTCTGCATCGGGTGCGGCTATTGCTTCTATGCGTGCCCGTTTGGCGCGCCGCAATATCCGCAGGTCGGAAATTTCGGTTCCCGTGGAAAGATGGACAAATGTACCTTCTGTTCCGGTGGTCCCGAGACCGACAAGTCCGATGGCGAGTTCAAGAAGTACGGACGTAATCGCCTTGCGGAAGGCAAGCTGCCGCTTTGCGCCGAGATGTGCTCGACCAAAGCTCTGCTTGCTGGTGACGGTGATGTCGTTTCAGACATCTACCGTGAGCGCGTGGTATCGCGCGGTTTCGGCTCCGGTGCATGGGGTTGGGGACGCGCCTATCCAGGTCAAGGAACCTAGGATGCAATAAAGGGTGGGGCGGCTTTTTCAGGCCGCCCCCTCTCTTTATTTTGATGAACAAGACGCTCAATATTTGTTTGCCTTATTATTTTTGTTGGTTGTTACGGTAACCCTAGCCCGGTTCTCCTGGTGCGGGATTATGATTGATAGGGTATCGCTGAACCCGGGACATCTCTGAATTCGGAGTATCTT